>PIVL01000808.1 GCA_003354145.1 Paracoccaceae bacterium | reverse complement strand
CTCTGCTGGGCAACCTAAGGTTATAAACCAGAATAAAAGGCCCATTTTAAAAAAACACCCGAGGCGTAGCGCTTCGCTTCGCCTTATCGGGTGTTTCTTTAAAAAAATCATGTCATTGCATATCCAAGATTGTAACATATCCAATTCGTGGATAAACAACATCTGAGTAACGATCGCAACATGATAGCAGTGGTGGTGGTCCCCATGTCAATGGATTCCGCTATCGGATAGAGAGTTCGGCAACCTCTATGTATCCACCACACCAGTTACTTACTAGACTGTGTTCTTCAGTCAAGTTTCTGTTCAGACATGATTCTCCCGACGTCAAATATTTTCCAGTTTTTAAAGAAAGCTGGGTAGTTGTGTTCTTGGTGTTAAGTTGAATAAATTTCAATCTCCTTATATATCACACTACACTTAAAAAAAGTATTTAATCTACTCAACATTCGTTCTTATATCAAGTTCGGATACATGTGGAATTGAGAGTCGAGTTGGTGTTCACTCTCAAGTATGGTGCGTATGAACCCCTAGAGGCTTGAAAAAGGCAAGCCTTGGCGGTAGATAAGACAGCCAGTTACCGTCCTTTGTGGGGATTAATATGCTATTCCGCCACATAAATGTTGCTGTCTACGGGTAAAGACAGTTGCATACACCTGCTGGTTTTTCTTCCTTCTCATGCTCCTTCGGGAGGGTCATTTCTTGGGTTGGAAGATATCCCTAAAACTAGTACTGGGCTTTGGTTGTCCATGTGGTTGAACCGTGACCGAGGGTTGACAGTTTTTGGGAAGCAGTGAATCTTCCTCTTTTTCTGTTTTTAAAGAAAGCAGAACCCTCCCTCTCACATAGTACTCTGCTGGGCAACCTAAGGTTATAAACCAGAATAAAAGGCCCATTTTAAAAAAACACCCGAGGCGTAGCGCTTCGCTTCGCCTTATCGGGTGTTTCTTTAAAAAAATCATGTCATTGC
>PIVL01000807.1 GCA_003354145.1 Paracoccaceae bacterium | reverse complement strand
GCATCTGCGCGCTGCGCGAGCATCGCCGGCGTATGAGCGTGGACCCGCGAGAGAGACGAGCCATTCCGGCGTCGCCGGCGTGAGCCTCGAGCCATCGTGAGTCCGCGCTCCTACGGGGCACGCGGCGTGCACGTCTGCCTGCAGCCGTTCCGGCTCGAAGGTCGCTCGTCTCGGACGACGACCGGGCGGCGCCTATCGCTCGTCGCGCGCATCGCGTGGGACGCGCGCGGCGCCATCTGCCTACAGATCCGCAAGCGCCCGGCCGGCCGCTGCACCTCGCTCTTGCCATGTGGGAATCGCACCTCGGGGTCATCACACCACTCTCATGGTGGCCCTGGCCGGCGGTTGGTGACGAGATGAGAACAGCGGGCACCTCCGAGCTGGGCACGTGGCCCTGGCCCACGATTGGTGACGAACTGGAAACATCGGGCACGTCCCGGTTCGGCACATGCCCCTGGCCCACGGTTGATGACGAGCTCGAAGCGCTTGCCGTGCCGGTCGTGCCGGTCGGGGAGGGCGTGCCACCGGCCTCGCCCGCCGTGCCGATCATGCCGGTCGGCGAGGACAGGCGGATGTTGCAGATCGCTGCGGAGCTTGCCACCGAGCACGCGCTCACGGCACTGGGCCTCGCGGAGGAGCTGGCCATGCAGACGGACGCCAAGTACGCAGCGCTCATCATCCAACATGCGCAGGACGCCCGCGGCCACTTGACTGCACATGACGGCTACATCCAGCGGCTGATCTGGGCGCACAATTGCCTTGACCGGGCAACCTCCATGTGCCCCGCGGATTGCGACCTTCGCACGGCGTTGGAGGTGGCCAGCAAGCGTATCCGGGACCGTATGGTGATGGACACGCAGATGTGCGTGCCCCTGACGTCGCGCACGAGGTTCATGGAGGCGCTCGACGAAGCTTTCGGCGGTGATCTTCACACCGGCCTGCGCGCGAAGCTCATGCACAGTCACAGC
>PIVL01000369.1 GCA_003354145.1 Paracoccaceae bacterium | reverse complement strand
CGGAACACTAGCATCAAGCCAGAAAATGCGAACCTAAAAGTCCTTAGTCGCGACGTTGGTGACAGAGCCAAACAGTGGCATCGTCTAGCGAGCATAACACCAACTTCATTGAGTTGATTGTTAGTTCCGGTTGCATCGCCGCCGGAAAGGCGTCCAAGTATTCGTGCCTCCACTAATTAACGCCTTGGGGGCATTACATGATCACTGAAAACTTGATTGATCGACTCCACCATAAAACAGCACAGCACATGGCCGAAAAGGCCCGCAAGGGGGAAAGCGTCCACCGCCTATAATTCCAGGTCATCAGTTCGTCCAACTTTGTAATCTTGTGGTCAGCAATGCGGGACAGGACATCCGTTAAGCGCCTCATCCACCGTGATCTGATCGCCATGCCGCTTTACCAAGTCTGACACGCGCACAGCGCCCCTGTGCCCGCACGAGCAAGTCGGGTGGAGTGTTCCGTTTCGCAGGACTGACAGGCGGGTGCCTTCACGCTTAAGCATACTGGATAGATAGAATCTAGCGTTGGTCAGTCAAGATGAAGTCTGAACAGTTTGCAGGGCGGAAGGAGCCGTTCGCTGCGTATCGCCCGAGTGGCTGCTGAGCGGACGGAACAGACATTGGGCGAGGCATCGCCAACAGGCGTTTTCGGCCCAAAGCCGCCGTTCGAGTTCACCGCGGAGAAAGGCAGGTTTGAGCCCTTTGAACCGACCAACCCGGCGGCGGCTTACATTCTATAAAACTTCCAATCTGGAGCATTCGGTTTAACATTGTGTCAGCATCCGCGTTTCAAGTGAGGAATTTACCTATGAAATTGACAAGCTTCGTCGGCAGTTTGCGGAAGTTCGCCGCGCGTGCGAACTAACCGGTCGTAAATCCGTAAGCTGACTTTGGAAAGGCCACCAGCTACTGATCGATCCAACCAAGGAATGTGAAGAATTCCGAAATTGCAGATTCTAATAAATCCTGCTGGTCCAACCACTGCAGAATTCCGTGTTTCTCATAGTCGTGCGCCACAATATTTAGGTAAGGATAGTCGGTGAGATGATCGATCTGACGACAGTCAAAATCGCTTTTTTCGGGAAGGTGCGCCCACACCGGAACAGTTTTTCCCTGCAGAAAGGGACGCGCATCATATTCGCCAGGTGGAAGATGTCGGAACTCACGCATTGCAGCACGGGCGGCACGCAGGTTCGGTTCCTTTTCAGGGTCGGGAAAATGTGTCACGGCCGGCAGTAACAGTACACCTGCCGCGTCGATCTCCGCACCTGCAATGGTAGCTGCGAGCGACGTGCCCGATCCGCCAGCCGTCGCAATGCGTCGGATGCCGAAGCTATAGAGTGCCTCGACCAGGAATTTAATGGTAACTTCTGGTCGGCCCTTCCACGGGCCAAGTCCGGTCAGGTGCCGGTCCAGTCGACGATGCAAACAGACTTGCCCGACTCCGAGCCGATTGCATTCGTCAATGACGTGGGTCCACGCTTCAGCGTTCTCCACGGTTTCCGGCCCAGAATAGACAATCAATGCGGTGTCCGACACTCCGTGGCGGTAGATGATACCTTCTTGGAGCCGTCGCCAGCCTTCGATTTGGTCGGGATGACTTTCATCCAGACTTCTTGCAATTTGGTTTAGACGTTGCGTGGCGGTCGCCGCACCTTCCTCTGCTGAGGTGCCTTCTGGAAAGACTTCAAAACCAACATCGCCTTCTGCAAACAAACGAATCCGGTTTCGGAAGATTTCATCGTATTCTGCCTCCCCGAACCTTTCCCTGAAACGCCTCAATACGGTTTTAGCGTCCGAAACTCGGCGGTCGAGAACAAGCGCGTGATAGTAGGCTCTGTAGAAATACGGGTTGTCGATCGTGATTGGCGTAAAATTGTCGAATGCAGCCGACTTACTCTCAAACTCTTGCAGTTCGTAGAGACGAGAGATCAAGGAAACGCATTTTCTATCGGTAACCTGGTTGGTGGCGATTAAGTTTCGGATAGTTTGAATTTCCCTGTCCTGCAGTCCCAGCCGTTGGAGCCATGCAAGATCGTTTTTTTTCAAACTCTCGGGGAAGTGTCGGGCAACTTGTGTGCGCACTTTATCCGCGCTTTCCTGGTCTTCAGAATTCGCCGCCAAACGAAGAATGCGCCGTGGAAGCCTCGGTCGTATTTGCAGCAGTGGCTTGCCCCCTTTCAGGCAAAGATCAAACAGTGCCTCAGGGTCGTTCGATTGCCGAATTTTCTTGAGTAAACCCGGCGGCACGTCTTCCGGCGTTGCGTTACCGGTTTTCGAATTAATTGCTACGGTTTTCTCAAGCATCGGCGACCTCTGTGCACCAACTAGGGGTATAGATGTACATTCCAAAAAGGTGCTCGCAGATCTCCAGCCATTTCCTAAACTCATGTCGCGACGAAAGGTCAGAAGTTTGGAGCCTCAGGCGGCTCACCAGTCCGCCACCATAAAGACGGCAGGTTCGGCAATCCACATCACTTGTACAGCACTTGGCATTCGCAACGGGTGCAAGATTGGGGCCAGTCAATGAAAGCGAGCCACCAATCCGAGAAATGCAATGTGGCGATACCCCATTCGCGTCAAGCTCGTAGCGCGGTTCCGGAACGGTGATCCAATCGTTATACGAATGCGAATACACCAACGTTTCAGGAAACGCGTCGATCAATCGAGACACGCACGTGCGTGCTTTGGCCAGGGACTCGGCATTCCAGGTAAGATTGTTATTTGCGCTGCTCATGCGAAAGAACTCGGATTTGCTGCGTTTGATGCCCGCAAGGCGTTCTTGGTAGGTATGCGTCGGACTGTACATATTGAAAGTCATCTTCAAACCAGCATCTTGCACCCGCTTCAATGCCTGCTCGGCGTCTTCGATGTTTCGCGGCGTGAGCGTGTAAACAAACAGCGCGCGGTCCGTCTCTCCAGTATAGTTTCGCAGAGCTTTTGAAAAAGCGTCCGCACCTCGATAGGCAGCATCCTGCTCAGGAGCCCCCCAGACTGAAATGTGCAGTTTGTAGGGAATGGACGGATCAATTCTGCGAATGCCGTTCGTACCAATCAGACCGCGCCGGATGTGCCGAGCAGCTATCGCAAGCCGATCCGGTTCCATCGAGGGTTCTGCGCCTACCAAATAAAGGAACCGCGTACCCTGATCCGCAAGGTCCGCAAAGAATGCGCCCCATTCGCCAGCTGAGCGATTGTCGGCAACCCTGTCATGGCCTCCATCAAAGTAAAAGCACCCTTCACATCGGAGATTGCAGCGCGTGGTCACCTCAACAAATGCAGCGCGGGCGAGAACCAGCGCATTGCGCCGGTTCTTCTGGTAACTTGGCTTAAAGTCCACATGGGTTTTTAGGAAATCTTGAATTTCAAAACGTGTTGCTCTTGGACCCATGGTGTCAGTCGATTGCCTCATCTCGCATTCTCCCTTATCTCGGCTTCATCCCCGTTTCATTTTTCTTAGTCATCTTGGGGAATGTCGGTTTATTGTATAGAAACGGATGCACTCACCCAAAGTTGGGATAGGATCGGTTATTTTACATGAAGCCATTTCTCTTACTCAACTTCTCTTACTTAACGATTGCGACTTGATGAAATGAGCGTGAGCAATGGCATAGATTCGCCAATCACACTCTCGTAAATAATATCTAAACTCGAACTTGATGTTCTCATAAATCCGCTTCCACTCCGCGGTGCCATCTGCATCGCAAGGTCGTCACTGCCAATGAACTCATAAAAATCCACCTTCACTAAAGTGCCGTCGTAATCTTCAAGGACTGACTTTTCAGGGTATTTTTGTTTTGGCAGATTACATGAACCACCAAGACAGGGCAATCGCATATGGCCTACTTTTTGTCTAACTGATTGAGAAGGCTAAGAAGAAACGTGTCATCCCATCCCGCCCGCTTCAGTTTGATTGATAGCGATCCCTTGGAAGTATCGCGCCGGGCAACGTCGAGAGCGCGGCGGCGCA
>PIVL01000806.1 GCA_003354145.1 Paracoccaceae bacterium | reverse complement strand
TCACGCTGGATATGGATAGCTCGGTCAGCCCGACCCACGGAGCGCAGGAAGACACGGCCTGGAACGGTCATTTCGGCTGCATGTGTTATCACCCGCTGTTCGTCTTCAATCAGTTTGGCCATTTGGAACGGTGCGCCCTACGCCCCGGCAATGTGCACAGTGCGGATGGATGGGAAGCGGTTCTGAAGCCCGTCATTGCGCGATATGCGGATCATCACCTGATGCGGTTCTTCCGGGGGGATGCCGCCTTTGCCATCCCGGAGCTATACAAAACTCTGGAAGCGGAAAGCTATTTCTACGCCATCCGGCTGCGCACCAATCGCGTTCTTCAGGGCAGAATTGCGCCTCTGCTCAAGCGCCCCGTGGGTCGTCCGCCAAAAGGTGTGAAGCGCGTCTATGGCGACTTCCAATATCAGGCGGCATCCTGGAATAAGTCGCGCCGGGTCATCGCCAAAGTCGAATGGCACCCCGGTGAGTTGTTCCCGAGGGTCGGCTTCGTTGTCACCAACATGCCGATGGAGCCTGACTGGATCATCCACTTCTACAACCAGCGTGGCACGGCCGAGCAGCACCTTCTCGCGCATGCAAAAGCATACGCTGCCCGGCAACGCATCAAAGAGGGAAAGCAGGCGATCAACTGGACACGCCTGTCCTGCAAGGGCATGGCGCAGAACGAGGTCCGCCTGCAACTTCATGCACTGGCCTACAATCTCGGCGTTTTCCTGCAAGGGGCCGACCTACCTGAGGAAGTGGCCGACTGGTCGCTGACCAGCCTACAGACGCGATTGATCAAGATTGGTGCGAGGGTTGTGCGTCATGCCCGTGCAATCACCTTCCAGCTCGCAGAAGTTGCGGTCAGTGGTGATCTGTTTACCCGCATCCTCTCGGCTATCCACCGGCTGCGCGCACCGCCGGTTCCCGTATGATAACGTCGTCAACGATAAAACCTGAACAAAAGCGGCTCGACCGGT
>PIVL01000805.1 GCA_003354145.1 Paracoccaceae bacterium | reverse complement strand
GTGGTCTGGATCAACGCCACCAACCTGTTTGACGCTGCCGCCGGATTTGGCGGCGTACGAGAAAGCGGCTTTGGCCGCGAAGGTGGCTGGGAAGGCCTTGCCGCCTATACCCGCCCCAAAGACAAAACCAAAACGCTGAACCTGATTAAGCCCAACAAAGGCACCGCAGGGCCTGCTGACGCGATCGACCGCACCGCAAAAATGTATGTCGGCGGCAAACAGGCGCGTCCTGACAGCGGCTATTCGCAGCCGGTCTGGGGTAAATCCGGCACGTTGCTGGGTCATGTCGGAATGGGCAGCCGCAAGGACGTGCGCAATGCTGTCGAGGCTGCACAAGGTGCTGCGGGATGGGCCAAGACAACTGGCCATCTACGCGCGCAGATCCTGTATTATATCGCTGAAAACCTGAACGCGAGGGCGGATGAGTTTGCCCATCGTATCGACACAATGATGGGTGGACGGCACGGAGCCAAAGAGGTCGAAGCCTCGGTTCAAAGGCTGTTTACCTTTGCCGCATGGGCCGACAAATTTGACGGTCAGGCGCACGGCGTACCGATCAGGGGCGTTGCGTTGGCGATGAAAGAACCAACCGGCATCATCGGCGCACTTTGCGCGGATGAAGCGCCATTGCTGGGGTTGGTCTCGGTCATGGCCCCCGCGATAGCTATGGGAAACCGAGTGGTTTTGGCCGCGTCAGAACCCTATCCATTGGCCGCGACAGATTTCTATCAGGTATTGGATACATCCGATGTGCCGGGCGGTGTGGTCAACATTCTGACCGGTGCGCATAGCGAGCTGGCCCCAACGCTGGCCAAACATCTGAATGTCGATGCGGTCTGGAGCTTTTCGTCCAGCGATCTGTCATCAACAATCGAGCAGGCCTCGGCTGGCAACCTGAAACGCACATGGGTGAACAATGGCCAGTCCAGAGACTGGTATGCTGCAGACAGCAAGACGTTTCTCACCGCCGC
>PIVL01000804.1 GCA_003354145.1 Paracoccaceae bacterium | reverse complement strand
CGTTCGCGGGCCCCGCTCGGCTCCGCGGCTGCTGGTCCGCCGGGCTGGGTGGTGTGAGCGGGTCCGGGGGCGAGAGGACTTCCTGGGCGCAGTCGGCGGCCTCGGCGAATGCCGCGGTCCAGTACTCGGGGTAGTCCGCGGGTACTGGGCGGGCCTCAGGCTTGTCGTAGCCGCAGTACGTCTCCTGGAGATGCCTCATCGCCGACCAGAGCAGCCGCGCCAAATGCCGAACCTGCGGGGGCTCGCGGGTGACCTTGTCGGGGTGGATAGATTTCCTGAGCTTATTGAACTTCTTCTTGACGCCTTGCTGCGTGACCGTGCCGGGCCTCTGGAAGCGGAAAAACTTTTGGATGCAGGCTCGATCCGAGCCGTCGAAGCTGCCGTCGAGAAGGCTCGCCCGGACGTCTTCGTAGAGCTTTTTAAGTTTTCTCCACTCATTCGAACTGTGCAGCTGATGTCCCTCCGGATCTGGGGGCTGAAGGACTGCCTCGAGCTCCTCCAGCTCGAGGTCCTCGTGGTCCTCGTCCTCGTAGTCGACCCCGAACAGCCACCGAGACTCGCTCGAATCGGAGGAGGGCGGACTGGCCTCGGTGACCCAGCCGCCGAACCAGGCTCGGACAGCAGGGAACCACTTGAGCACCGGTCGTCCGACGAGGGCGCCGCCGTCGAAGTCTGGATCTTCAGCGCGGTGATCGGCCGGGGGGTCAGCCGACGGTCCTTGTCCCGCGGCCGCAGGCCCTAGTCCACCTGCTTCCAAGTACCTGTAGTGGTCTCCGCCAGTGAAGGCAATCCGAACGATTCGGTCGGTTCCGTTTTTCGTCCCGAAATCGAAGAGCCGTTTGAAGGTGCCGCCCGATTTCTCGTAGACCTCAACGGGGCAACCGAGCATGAGCGAGAAGGCCGCAATCTCGGTGTAGCCTCCCCAGACCCCGTCTTTCGCCATTTCCTCCGCGTAGTCTGATACTCCCATG
>PIVL01000803.1 GCA_003354145.1 Paracoccaceae bacterium | reverse complement strand
CGCTCGCGCATGGAATAGCCGCCGGGTACGTGCCACAGGGCGGTGTGCTCCAGCTCGCCATTCTCGCCCGCCAGTCCGGCCTTGCCATAGCCATCAATACCGTCGACCCCACCCATTGCCGCGATCAGCTTGTCGGTCATCATCAGCCCCAGCGGTTTCAGATCATCCATCGCCGATTGCAGATCCTCGGTGTAGCCGCCGGCAAACGGGTTGCGCACAATCGCCAGAATTGCGGCGCGACGGCGTGGTAATTCGGGGGTCGGGCCGCCTTCGTGGTGGATGTCCTCAACAAAGGTCATGGTTTTGCGTAGGGTAAAGTCAGGCATTTTGTAATTCCTTGGCTGAAAGGCTGAATAGTTCGGGTGTTCCGACACTGTGTCGATGCCCGTCAAGTGTAAGCAGTGCAGCCCCAATCAGGCCGCGTTCATGGATCAGGCGAGCGTATTTGGCGCCGCTTTCAAGGGCTTGTGTAATCTCGGCACCTGTCAAAGGGGCCACATCAACGGTGATCAGCCGCGCACCTAGATCGCTGTCGGGGGCCATGTCGTCGGCTGGCGCGCGCTTGATCTTGGGGTTGCCCGGAAGGTCCACGGCGTTGGCAATCAGGGTGGCTGCAACATCGGCTGTGGCTGCAGTTGGGGCCAGAACTGTTGCTGCGTCCGCTATGCCCAGGGACAGGCTGCACCCGCGCCAGCCAGATGTGGCAACTCCGCGAATGTTGTTATCTGAGGTCAGCGTCACACGATCGGGCAGGCCTGCAGCAATGGCGGCGGTCATCTGTTCGCCCGGTGCCAACCACAACGCCACATCGCCTCCGTTATTGACATAGGCGGTGCGCAATCCACCTTGCGCGCTTAAAGCGGCAAGAACCGTATCGGCCACGGCTCCGGCAACGACGGCCATTGGGGTTACAAAAACATCTGTAAACGGCGCGACGGCATCGTACATCAGACGCGCGATGTCGCCCTGAAA
>PIVL01000802.1 GCA_003354145.1 Paracoccaceae bacterium | reverse complement strand
CGTGTTAATCATGCCGTCGCTGTTGAGATCACGGGACATGGGGCTGCCGCCGAAATCCATCAGCAGGATGTCCACGTCGGTTTGATTCACTTGGCCGTCGTGGTTCACGTCACCTGAGAGCTGGCTCTCTATACCTGCCAGGACCAAATTCAGATCATCGTTGTCGACGATGCCGTCGCTGTTCAAGTCGGTCGTTGGATCGACGCCGCCGAAGGTGGCGAAGAGGGCGTCGAGATCGCTCTGGTCGATGCGGCCGTCGGTGGTCACGTCGCCGAAAATGGGTAAGGTCGTCGGCGTCGCAAGAATCGTGTCGACGTCACTTTGCGTGACGATCCCGTCGCCGTTCATGTCGGCGTCGAGCGTCTCGCCATAAGCGGATAATACAAGATTCAAATCGGCACCAGTGACGCTGCCGTCGCCGTTGACGTCGCCTTCAATGGTAGCGGATCCCTCGGTTGTGAAACTGGCGGCGGCGGGAGTCCAGTACTCGCCGGAATCATTTTGGGCAATGTAACGATAGTAATATGTCGTCCCGTCACTCAGGTCGCTAACCGCTGTTGTAAAGGCGCCTTCGACCTGCTCGCCCAGTGCGATAACATTGTCCCACGTCTCGGTGTGCATGCCGGCGTCTTCATTGCCCCAACAGAGCCACACTTCGGGCGCGTCGCCGCCGTCGAAGGTGACCTCGCCGCCGAGGGTCGCGCTCGTGTCGGTGATGTCACTCGCAGCGCCGGGCGTGACGATAGCGGGGACGTTGCTCGTGCGGAAGGTGCCACCCTCGCCCCAGAAATGCTCCGAACCATAGTTCGTTTGGACATACCACCGAGCGTAATAAGTCTTCGCCGGATCGAGGTTCGCGACGGCATGCGTCAAGACGCCGCTCTCGGGAACGAGGTCTTCGGTCGTCGTGCCGCCGTGACTGAAGTCCCAGCTCTCGCCATCTTCGCCGCCGTCAGCCGCGCCCCAGTACAA
>PIVL01000368.1 GCA_003354145.1 Paracoccaceae bacterium | reverse complement strand
CGCGTAGCACCAGTGGATGTGGCTTGCCCATCTGTGATCTCCATATCTGCCATAAAGACAGGGAATCACAGATCAAACGATTTGGGAATCCTGAACCTGTTCAGCCGCGACACGCTCTAGCTTGACTCTGCATGTGCAGCTGCGGTTAGGCGTTCGCGCACTTCTTCATGGGTCATCAGGCCCTCTTCGACAATAATGTCAGCCAATGGAACATGTTTTGAGACTGAGTCCCTCACCAGTTTTGAAACCTTCTTGTATCCGAGCTGACGCAGGAAAACTGTTGAAATGGCGTAGGATGACACAAGATTGGCGTAGGACCGGCCCTGATTTATGGTCAAGCCCTCAATACATTTCGTCCGAAAAATGACGCACCCGCTGATAAGCAGATCAAGCGAGTTGAACAAGGCGTGGGCCATCGCCGGTTCAAAGTGATTGATCTCCATCTGACCACTCAGTGCAGCGATGGAGACAGTGGCGTCATGACCATGCACCATGAACGCTACCTGTTGCACCATCATGCAGATCACCGGGTTGACTTTACCCGCCATAATTGATGATCCGGGCTGTACCGATGGCAGGTTTACTTCACCAAGACCAGAGTTCGCACCGCTGCCCAGAATGACTAGATCACCGGCGATCTTGCCGATTGTTTCGGACAGAATTTTGAGCTCTCCTGAAAACCGCGAAAACCCGTCGGCGGCCTGCATCGCGTCAAAATAATCCACCGGCAAGGTGATCTTTTCGCCAAATTCCTCTGAAAGGGCATCCCCGATGTGATCGCGATATCCTGCTGCGGCGCCGAGGCCAGTTCCGATGGCAGTACCGCCTAGCGGAACTGCCAAAAGACCGAGTTTTGCTTCGTTCAAATGGTCGATTGCCCGGGCGAGCATCGCGGCATGGCCATCGAACAACTGGCCATAAGTCATCGGTTGCGCTGCTTGCATGCAGGTGCGCCCCAGACGCAGGTCGTGGCGATACTGATCGGCTTTGGCGCGAAAGGCCTGAACCAGACGTGTTGCTGCATCCATCAAGGGCGCGGATCCCGTGACGCAGGCCAGCTTGACGGCAGTGGGGATTACGTCATTGGTGGATTGGCTCATGTTGACGTGATCGTTGGGATTAACCCGCGTGAAGGAACCAAGTGGGTCGCCAAGCATCTGCCCGGCGCGATTGGCGATCACCTCATTGAAATTCATGTTGATCGAGGTGCCGCCGGACCCTTCGGCCAGCGCCACGATGAAATTGTCGTGGTGCTGACCTGCAATGATTTCATCACACGCGGCAGTGATCACTGCCGCCAGTTCGGGAGACAAAGCACCGGCGCGCCGGTTGGCATTTGCCGCCGCTTTCTTGACTTTGGCCGTGGCGATCACAAAATTTGGATAGGCACTGATCGGTCCCCCGATCAGGCGGAAGTTTTCCGCACCCCGCACTGAATTCGAACTGTACAGTGCTCCGTCCGGAATGCTGACCGCACCCAGACTATCTTGGTCGTTGCGCATTTGTTGTACCCATAGCGGCCTCGTCAGCCATTTAGTCAGTTACAGAATCTGACCCAGGAATTCGAGTGTTCTCGGGTCTTTGGCATTGTCAAAAAAGCTGGTCGGCGGCCCGTGTTCGACGATAACACCACGATCGGTGAAATAGATGTGGTCAGCAACTTCGCGGGCAAAAGCCATCTCATGGGTGACCAGAATGCAAGTCATTCCGTCCTCGGCCAGTTCCTTGATCGTCAGCAAAACCTCGTTCACCGTTTCCGGGTCAAGCGCGGCTGTCACCTCGTCGAACAACATCACGTCGGGGCTCATCGCCAGCGAGCGCGCAATCGCCACGCGCTGTTGTTGCCCGCCCGAGAGTTCGCCCGGATAGCTGTCTTCTTTGCCTTCAAGACGTACTTTCTTGATCAAGTCGCGGGCAAGTTTCTCAACTTCGGCCTTTTCGCTCTTCAACACAAGCAACGGGGCCATCATGATGTTTTCAATCGCCGTTTTATGAGGAAATAGGTTGTATTGTTGAAACACCATTCCCACTTTTTTGCGCAACTCCAGTTTGTCCAGATCGGGGTCGTTCACTTCTTGGCCTTCGACCAGAATAGAGCCGCCCTGAATGTCGTTCAGCGCATTTACACAGCGAATAAGCGTCGATTTGCCAGAGCCAGAGGGCCCAATGATGCAAATAACTTCGCCCTTCATTACATCCAGCGACACCCCTTTCAGAACCTCAAGGGAGCCAAATGATTTGTGTAAGTCCTTGATGGACACCATGGGTTCTTTGTCAGTCCATGCCATGTCTGTATTCCTTCAGTTTATAACTGCGAATTTCTTTTCAAGACGTACTGTCCACCGCGCAATCGGGTAACAGTAGATAAAGAAAAGAAACAAAACGACTGAATAGATCGGGATCAGCAAATCGCTGCGCTCGCCTTCGGCGGCCAGGATTTGCCCGGACAGGGTCATCACTTCGGACACACCGACGATCGAAGCCAGAACAGTGGCCATGGTCAGGATCGAATAAAGGTTCATCCAGGGCGGCAACATGCGTTTCACACATTGCGGCAGAATGATCCGCCACAGCATCTGATTGCGTGAGAACGCCAGACTTTCGGCGGCTTCCCATTGACCGCTAGGCAGCGAGACGATTGCCCCGCGCACGATTTCCGAGACATTGGCCATGACTGGCAGGGACAATCCGATGATTGCTTTCAGCCAGTCGGGCAACGGGATCGTCAGGCCAAAGATCTTGATCTCGAATGGCAACAAGAACATTGCAAAGAACAACAGGACCAGCCAGGGCGCGTTGCGAAAGAACTGCGTTGCGAACCAGGCGAATTTGCGGACATACCGGTTCAGCGATATCTGCCCCAGACCAAGGGCTGCTCCCGAAAGGGTGCCAACGGCCATGGCAAGGACTGAAATGACGATGTTGAAGATAAACCCTTTCAGCATAAGCGGCGTCCAGCGTAGCAGGACTTCGAATACCGATTCTTTGGCGGGATCCGTGGCGGCAAACGCTGCGGGAACGGCCGCAGTCACGCAGATGGCCACCAGCGCCAGCCCATGCCAGGGCTGCAAGTGAAATCGGTCATCGAGCCGCGGTCGCGGGGCCATCATGACCGGCAGAATTTTGTGGTTTTGAGTATTCATTTCCATGCGCGCCCTCATGCCCCGAAACCCGGGATTCTCAGTTTCCGTTCCCAGCTGTTCATGCCCCAGACCAGGACCCCCACCAGGGCAAAATAAGTAATCAGTAGAAAAATCATCATTTCGGTCACGTTCACATTGTCAGACCAAATCTGATTTGCCTCATACAGCATTTCAGGCACGGCTATCGCGTAGGCCAGCGTTGTCGTTTTTACCAGGTTGACCAGATTGTTGTTCAGGGCGGGCAAAGCCACCCGAATGGCCAGTGGCAGCGTTACATGGGTGTAGGTGGTCAGGCGCGAAAACCCCAATGCTTCGGCGGCCTCGATGGTCGAATCTGGAACGGCCTCGATGCCCGAGCGAAAAATTTCCACATTGAACGCCCCGGCAAAGAACGAAAGCGAAATCGCGGCCCAGGCGAACCCGCCCAATATAGGCTGTTGCCCGCCATAACCGTTGGATACAGTCGGCAAAAGAGATGAGATCGCGAAATAGAAGAAATAGAGCTGCACTAGGGGCGGTGTGTTGCGAAACAACTGGATATAGCCGTTCATGATTCGGCGGGCCCATTTCAGCGGCGAGTTTTGCAGCCAGGCCCCGATCACGCCAATAACAATCGAGAAAAACAGGCAAACAAGCGATAGTTTGATGGTCATGAAGAAACCGGCGATCATGCGATCTCGGTCATAGCTGTCGTAAAGAAACGGCAGATTGATCCCCGTTTCATCGTAAAATACTCGGAACCACTCGAAAAACGCTTCCATTACCTCTCCCCTTTACCCGGTCGTTGCGGATTTACTGATGTCGGCGGCGGATGAGTTGTTCCGCCGCCGACAAGATCAGGA
>PIVL01000367.1 GCA_003354145.1 Paracoccaceae bacterium | reverse complement strand
GACTTGAGTGCCATGCTTTCTGTCTTCCGTTTAGCAGTGCGGACCTATTGGGTCCGCTATGTTTGGGCCCATTTGGGCCAATGTATAGGGCCCCGAAGGTCCCCGCGTTCAAATATCAACGGCCCCGGAACGAATCCGAGGCCACGTGATTGGAGCGAGGTAGCAGGGTTGGCTGGAGGTGTCTATAGGGAGAAGGGATTTTCGTATATTTGTCCGGTTCGTCCACTCAAAGATCGCTAAGTCTCCCCAAAGGATCGGCATATTTCTTTGGCCGCGCCAACCCCTATGCGTTAAACCGTGCCAGCGCCGTCCCGTGGGGTGGCGACGCAACACTAGTGTTGGCCACTTTATGGCAGCCAAACACATTCAACTTCAATGTCTCGCGAAACCTCACCAAAGCGCCGCCCCATGGGACGGGACGGCGCTGGCACGGCGGCCTGCGGCCTTGATTCCGTGCCAGGAACTGACTCACAACACGTTCAACTCAACCAAATGTTCTGCTTGACATTACTACCTGCAGGTTTTGCTGCTGCGTTATCTGCAGTTTTTTTTGTGAGGGCATGATGCAACACCCAATCGCCTATAAATCACTTGTTTCCGAAACGCCCGAAGCACACTACGTGCAAATTGAACCCATCACAGCTAGCTCACTCAGGCTAGAGAGCGATGCCCCCGCGATAGTAGTAGCAAAGAAAGCGATCGAGTTCCCCGATTTACAAGCAGGTCTGATTGACGCTGATGATATTATTTCCATCACCGACGGCAATTGGAAAAGAGCTATCCTTATTGTCGCGCCCCGGCCTCAAGCATCCACTTTTCCAGAAATGAATGATGCAATAACTGCGAAGTCCCAATCCGGTGATGAGTTATTTCTCGCTGCGATACCCAAACAAGAAGCCGAACTGATTGAACTCGGAAAAAGCCTGTTGCGATTGATACGATCTTTAGGAGTCAGCGGCGAGTTGGTCGAAAAGACGAAAGGGCGTTGGGTGAACTCTCCAATCAACAGCTTTACGATAAAGACACAGCTTCGCAATAAAGACTTTCAGTTCACTATCTATGGCAATCCAGAAACATACGATCATAACGATTTTTTGCGTCGAGACCAAAACAGTTATTCAAGAGGTTGGGTTAAATCGCAAGACGACGCGCAAAGATTTGCCCAGTTTGCGAAGCAAGCCCATGATCGGCGTTCAGGAAATTAGCTTCTCCCCCCCCCTAAAAACCTCGGGATTTCTGCGAGGCCCTCCTCAGTTTTCAAAATGCTTCAGATCAGAGACCAAGCTGGCATCGACTTTCGCAACGAAGATGATGAAGAATAGGCGCGGAATCAAGGCGAAGCCGCCGCGCCAGCGTCTGCCCGTTCCGACGGGCTGGCGCTTTGGCAACGAAACACTCTACTTAACGAAAATAAGTCGGTTGAACGATAAAGTGCACACAACCAATGTGGTGGCGCCACCCCACGGGCAGACACTGTCGCGGCTCGTGTTGGGACGGCGGCCAAGCGCAGCACTGCTCGCAACAAAAAAAGGCCCCCGCTTTCGCGAGGGCCAATCTATTGTTCAATCAGGCAAGTCTTAAAGACCGGTGCTCACATCGATAGTGTTACCCTCTTCGAGAGTCACATAAGCCTTCTTAACGTCCTTACGGCGACCAAGCTGGCCCCGGAAACGTTTGGATTTGCCTTTGGTGATCGACGTATTGACCGCCTTAACCTTCACACCAAACAGCGCCTCAACGGCCTCTTTGATCTGGGGTTTGTTGCTTTCAATCGCCACTTCGAAAACCACAGCGCCATTTTCAGACGCCATTGTGGCCTTTTCGGTGATGATCGGCTTGCGGATCACATCGTAATGTTCTGCCTTAGTGCTCATTTCAGTCGAGCCTCCAATGCTTCTACACCCGCTTTTGTGATGACCAGGGTATCACGCTTGAGGATGTCATATACGTTTGCGCCCATTGTTGGCAGGATATCCAGACCATCAATGTTGCGGGCCGCTTTGGCGAAGTCTTCGTTCACCGATGCGCCATCAATGATAAGAGCGCGTTTCCAGCCCAGGCTTGCAACCTGTTTGGCCAGAGCGGCGGTTTTACCTTCCGATGTCGCGTCTTCGATGATCACCAATTCACCAGCCGCCATCTTGGCGGACAATGCGTGGCGAAGACCCAGTTTGCGGAACTTCTTGGTCAGCTCGTGGCCGTGGCTGCGAACAACCGGACCCTTATAGACACCACCACCGCGGAAGATCGGAGCAGAACGTGCACCATGGCGAGCGCCGCCGGTGCCTTTCTGGCGATAGATCTTCTTGGTCGAATAGTTGACCTCGGAGCGGGTTTTGACCTTGTGAGTACCAGCTTGCGCATTGTTACGCTGCCAGCGGACCATGCGGTGCAGGATATCGGTGCGGGGCTCAAGACCAAACAGGTCTGCGTCCAACTCGATATTGCCGGCTTTGCCGCCATCCAGTTTGATTACGTCATGTTTCATGCTTCACCACCTTCCGCAGGTGCTTCTGCGGCAGGAGCCTCAGTTGCAGCCGCTTTGATGCCAGCCGGGAAAGGCACGCCATCAGGCAGCTTTTTCTTGACGGCGTCTTTGACTGTAACCCAACCACCTTTGGAACCGGGAACGGCGCCTTTGATCATGATCAGACCACGATTAGCGTCGGTCTTGATCACTTCAAGGTTCTGAGTTGTCACGCGGGCGGCGCCCATGTGACCAGCCATTTTCTTACCTTTGAAAACTTTGCCAGGGTCTTGACACTGACCGGTCGAACCATGCGACCGGTGGCTGATCGAAACACCGTGTGTGGCGCGCAGACCTTTAAAGTTCCAGCGTTTCATGGCGCCGGCAAAGCCTTTACCAATCGAGGTGCCGGATACATCCACTTTCTGACCTTCCAGAAAATGTTCAGCCGAAATCTCTTCGCCAACACCAATCAGGTTGTCAGACGAGACGCGGAATTCAGCCACTTTACGCTTGGGCTCGACCTTGGCTGCGGAAAAGTGTCCGCGCATGGCTTGCGACGTGCGTTTTACTTTGGCAGTTCCGGTGCCCAGCTGAACGGCGGTATAGCCGTCTTTGTCAGCGGTGCGTTGCGCCACGACTTGCAGCTTGTCCAACTGAAGAACGGTTACAGGAATCTGATTTCCGTCTTCCATGAACAGCCGGGTCATGCCGACTTTCTTTGCGATAATACCAGAGCGCATATTGTTTACCCTCCGATCTTAAGATTGCAATTTGATCTCGACGTCCACACCAGCCGCCAGGTCGAGCTTCATCAGCGCGTCCACGGTCTGGGGAGTCGGATCAACAATGTCGAGCAACCGCTTATGTGTGCGGATCTCAAATTGGTCACGAGATTTCTTGTCAACGTGGGGACCACGAAGAACGGTGAATTTCTCGATTTTGTTCGGCAACGGAATCGGGCCACGTACACTGGCTCCGGTCCGTTTGGCAGTGTTGACGATCTCTTGGGTACTGGCATCCAGAACCCGATAGTCAAATGCCTTGAGCCGAATTCGGATATTTTGGCTTTGCATGTCTTCAGCCTTTCACGGCTTGTGAGAGTTGATAGGAGGAGCAACAGACCATCCGTTGCCCCTCTTCGAACCCGAAGCGGGGATATTCACCCCCGCATATTGGATTATGCGATGATCTTGGACACAACGCCGGCACCAACGGTGCGGCCACCTTCGCGAATGGCGAAACGAAGACCGTCTTCCATTGCAATTGGTGCAATCAGTTCAACTTCGAACTTCAGGTTATCACCAGGCATGACCATCTCAGTACCTTCTGGCAGAGTAACCGTACCGGTTACGTCTGTTGTCCGGAAATAGAACTGTGGACGGTAGTTGGCAAAGAATGGCGTGTGACGGCCACCCTCGTCTTTGGTCAGAATATAGGCTTCTGCTTCGAACTTGGTGTGTGGCTTAACCGAACCTGGCTTACACAGAACCTGGCCGCGCTCAACGCCGTCACGATC
>PIVL01000801.1 GCA_003354145.1 Paracoccaceae bacterium | reverse complement strand
AGGATCGTGCGCAATAATACCCAGTTGTCGGTACACTGCGAACACTTATGGAAAATACAATGTTATCCACTTCAAAATTTTGGTGCGAAAGGTCGATCAGGATTCATTTTTGTGTACAATGAGGGGCAGCAGAAAAACTGCCCCACTCTGCAACAACAGGAACAAACGCGATGCCCTTACCCGTCTATACCACTGATCAGATTGCAGACCAGTTGGTCTATGGATACTGGAATGACAGAAATGGTGGCAGCTGGCGAGCCTTTGATGTGGGCGCTGGCGGCACAATCGACGTCAACCTCAAAGGGCTGAACGCAGCCGGTCTGACCCTGGCCCGGGCCGCACTGGAGGCCTGGGAGAACGTCATTGACGTGAATTTCCGTGAGGTGGCCAGCGGCGGAGATGTGATGATCGCCCACAATTCCAGCGGTGCCGTGGGCGGGCACAGCTATTGGGGCCACACGATCACCAGCGCCTATGTGAACATTTCCACTTCCTGGCTCGACGACTATGGGACCACTGTTGGCAGCTACTCGATGCAGACCTTCATGCACGAGATCGGGCATGCCTTGGGGCTGGGACATGCCGGAAACTATAATGGCTCGGGCTCTTATGGCAGCGACGCCCATTACCTCAACGACAGCTGGCAAGCGACGATTATGTCCTATTTTGATCAGGAAGAGAATACCTGGGTGGATGCTGACAAGGCGGTGGTAGCCACCCTGATGCCCGCTGATATCGTCGCGGCACAAGAGCTTTACGGGGCCTCACAAGCCCAAGTTGGCGATACGGTCTACGGGGCCAACGCCAATACCGGTGGGTATCTTGAAGCGCTTTTTGACGCCGCCTTTGGCTCAGGCACAGCCAATGCAGCCAACGCTTTTACTCTTTATGATGCCGGTGGCATCGACCTACTGAACCTGCAGTATGAAACGGCCGATCAGCGCATTGATCTCAATGCCGAAGCCATTTCGGA
>PIVL01000800.1 GCA_003354145.1 Paracoccaceae bacterium | reverse complement strand
GCGAAGGACAGAGCTGCGGCGGCGACTTCGCGGACGATGGATGTGGGCGGCATGGGCTTGGGCATCTGGAAGGAAGAGCGGCGGCTGTCCGAGATGAGGCGCTCCGTGGCTGCGGACACCTCCCAGATGGCCGACGGGAGAGGTGCGGGGAGAAGGTCCGGCAGTGCGGCGTCGAGCGGCTGCCCGCGAGGGAGCGCGGCTTTCGCGGCGCGGTGCTGCTGGACCACCGGCGGCGTCTGTGAGTGCGGCGGTGTGGCGAAGGCGAAGTGGTGCGGTTGCACCGCGCGCCCCTGCTGGGCCGGCGCGCCCGCCGCGTGCTCGATATGAGCGGCGACAGGTGTGCTCATGAGCGCGTCGTGCGCCCCAGTATCGAAATCGATCGGCATGGTATCGCACTCAGCGATGCCGAAACCGTGCGCAACGCCTGCACTGTGCGAGTCCTTGCCGACAGAGAAATCGTTCGCCACGCCCGTTCGTAGTGCCGTGCCGACGGATGCGGGTTTGGGGACGCCTGCACTCGACGCCGTGTGCTCGCCGTGCGTCGACGCGCGGGCACCAACGAGCCGTGCCAGGTCGGTGGTCGAGCACGACGCCTGCGCGACGAGGAAGGCGCCGGGGCTGACCCGTCGCTTGAGCTCACCGAGCAGCTCGAGCCGCTCCAAGGTCATGACGAATGTTGGTGATGGTGTTGAATCATGCATGCTCGAGCCGTCGCTCGTCGTGCCCGTCGGCGAGGCGTACGTGATGGCGCGCAGGAGCGCGCGTGGGCTGTCCTCGACGTCCCGCGCTCGCGCGCCGACCGCCCCGGGCCGCTCGCCGTCCTGCGTTGTCTGGTGTGGAGTGACGTAAAAGGGGTTGTGGTTTAGAGTGATGTTGCTTGTCGCCTCCGCGCGGCCGACGGGAGCGTCGCCGTGCGGTTGCGCCATGACAGTAAGATGGCCGAGCTCTCTCTCTATCGAGGGCCGTCCGTTCTG
>PIVL01000799.1 GCA_003354145.1 Paracoccaceae bacterium | reverse complement strand
TATTCATTGCCATCCATTTTGGCCGAAGTGCGGATCGATTGCAGGTCCGATCCGGCCCCCGGCTCGGTCATGGCGATGGCACAAACCATCTCTCCGGTGGCCATTTTCGGCAACCAGCGGCGTTTCTGCTCTTCGGTGCCGTAGTTCAGAATGTAATGCGCGCTGATCTGGCTGTGAACACTGTTGCCAAAGCCAGACACGCCTGAAACGCGGTACTGCTCGGTGATCAGTACCGCCTCGTGAAGGAAGGTACCGCCTGCACCGCCATATTCCTCGGGGATCGACGCACACAGGATTCCCGCCTCGCCCGCCTTGTTCCAGAACGCGCGGTCAACATGGCCTTTCTGCTGCCAGCGTTCTTCGTTTGGGGCCATTTCGCTGGCATAGAACCTGGCGACACTATCGCGCAGAATTTCCAGCTCTTCGTTCATCCAGCTTGTGCGGTATGCAGTCATTTTGGAGTCCTTTAGATCGTCGGGGCAAGATAGTTTCAAAATGGGAATTTAGGGCGGTGCAGCTACGACCACCTCTCAAGAATTGAGCAGTAGTTGGCAACACCAGCGCCGCCCATGTTAAAAACGCCGCCCAGGCGTGCGCCGGGGGCGGCAATACCAGCAGGATCACCGGCAAGTTGTCTAGCGGCCATTACATGCATCGATACCCCTGTGGCACCGATTGGATGCCCTTTGGCCTTGAGGCCGCCAGACAGATTGACTGGCAAGCGACCTCCGGGCAAAGAAATACCCTCGGCAACCACTCGCGCGCCCTGCCCGGGTGCGGCGAGGCCCATCGCCTCGTACTGAATCAATTCGGCTATAGTGAAACAATCATGTGTCTCGACGAAATCAAGATCATCCAGCGACAGCCCCCCACGTTCTAACACCTGTGCCCAAGCTATGGCGCAGCCTTCCGGCCGGGTCATGTCGCGCCCAGCCATTGGCAGCGCATCGTTGACATGCGCACGGGCGCGCAACCG
>PIVL01000366.1 GCA_003354145.1 Paracoccaceae bacterium | reverse complement strand
AAAATCCGACAGGCGCATGTAAATGCTGCGATTGGCCTCGAAACTGAACGGAGCACGCAAGAAACCGATCGCTGATCCAACGCCAGCACCGGGCGGCACGAGAAAGCGCCCTACTCCCAGTTTTTCACATAAACGCCCGGCATGCAGAGGGGCCGCGCCACCAAAGGCAATCATGGTATATTCCGCCAGATCCTCGCCGTTCTCCACGGCGTGAACTCGCGCTGCGTTGGCCATATTCTCGTCGACAACTTCGGCTAGTCCAAAAGCTGCCTCTTCTGCATCCATGTCTAACGTTTCACCCAGCACACTATCCAGCGCCACCCGGGCGCTGGCCACGTCCAGTTTGATCGTTCCGCCAGCGAAATTGTTTGCGTCCAGTTTTCCTAGCACCAGATCGGCATCTGTTACCGCTGGGCGGCTACCACCGCGCCCATAACAGGCCGGTCCGGGTTCAGAGCCTGCGGATTCCGGACCCACCCGAATTTGACGCATCGAATCCACATGCGCCAACGATCCACCACCTGCGCCGATTTCCACCATATCGATGACCGGGATCGAAATCGGCATGCCCGAGCCTTTTTTGAACCGATAGGCGCGGGCAACTTCGAATACGCGACTGGTTTTTGGGGATTGGTCTTTGATCAGACAAATTTTTGCTGTGGTGCCACCCATGTCAAACGACAACACTTTGTCCAACCCATAGCGCGCCGCGATATGGGCGGCGAAGACGGCCCCACCAGCGGGCCCGGATTCAACCAGACGGACAGGGAATTCTGCAGCGCTTTCCAGTGAGATTATGCCGCCTCCTGAATGCATCAGGAAAATGGAGCACTCGGCGCCGGCGTCCTTCAACCGTCCCTCAAGCCGACCTAGATAGCTTTTCATCAGTGGCTTGATATAGGCATTTGCTACCACGGTGTTAAAACGCTCGTACTCGCGCATTTGTGGCGAAACTTCACTGGACAAGGACACCATCGCGTCCGGCATTTTCTCAGCAATCACGTCCCGCACCATCTGCTCATGTGCGCCGTTCAGATACGAATGGATCAGCCCTACAGCGATGCTGTCAAACCCGGCCGTGCGAATTTCATCAATCAGGTTTTCAACATCCCTGCGATCAATTGGAATCAATACCTCTCCCGACGCACTGATGCGTTCGCGCACAACATAGCGGTGCTGTCGCGGCAACAAAGGATCAGGCAGTTTCAGGTTCAGATCATATTGCTCAAACCGGCTTTCGGTGCGCATTTCGATAACATCACGAAACCCTTGCGTTGTGATCAACGCCGTGCGCGCGCCGCGCCGTTCGATCAGCGCGTTGGTGGCCAATGTCGTTCCGTGAATGATCTGTGTAATGTCAGATGTCGCGATTCCAGCCTGATTACAGACCTCTTGCATGCCTTGAATGATTGCATCTTCCGGCGCGGAATAGGTGGTTAAAACCTTGGTCGAAAACTGTTTTCGCTCGACTTCGACAACCACATCGGTAAATGTTCCACCGATATCCACACCCATCTGAATTGAAGATTTATTCATGTGTCATTGGTCTCCAGAGCATGCGCTGAATTTTTTTTGGGCACGCTAGGGTGAGATGGCTACCTCTGCAATTGGATTCGATACCAATTTCGCAAATTCTCATATTTATTTTTCGTTAGCGAAACGCCTCCCTTGCCAGTAACAGAACTGGAAATTTAAGTCTTCCGAAGCCCGTGCGGCGAAATGCCTATTGTAATCAAATCCAAAAATTATATGTTAGCGCTATCAGCGAATGCTTGTTTAACCACGGAACCCCTAAAATGTCGATCAACGCCACCCTGCAACGGGTCACTGACCGTATCATCGAACGCAGCACAGCAACTCGTGAACCTTACCTCGCACGGATGCGTGCTGCCAAAGGCAAAGGCCCCAACCGCGCCCACCTGTCCTGTAGCGGACAGGCCCACGCGTTTGCTGCTGCCGGTCCAGATCAGGCAAGTCTTGCGATAAGAAGCGCGGGCAATCTGGGCATTATCACCACCTATAACGATATGTTGTCAGCCCATCAGCCGTTCGAAAGATACCCGGACCTGATCCGGGCTGCTGCCCGTGACGTTGGGGCGACTGCACAGGTAGCAGGTGGCGTTCCCGCCATGTGTGATGGTGTCACCCAAGGCGAAGCAGGCATGGAACTTAGTCTGTTTTCCCGCGATGTCATTGCAATGGCGACAGGTATCGCGCTGAGCCACAATGTATTTGATGCTGTGGTCTATCTAGGCGTTTGCGACAAGATCGTCCCGGGTCTGGTTATCGCGGCGCAAAGTTTTGGCCACCTACCTGCAGTGTTCCTGCCAGCCGGACCAATGACCAGCGGTCTGGAAAATGACGAAAAAGCCAAGGTCCGCCAGAAGTTCGCAACCGGAGAAGTTGGGCGCGATGCATTGATGGCTGCCGAAATGGCCGCTTATCACGGGCCGGGAACCTGTACGTTTTATGGCACCGCCAACACCAATCAAATGCTGATGGAGTTCATGGGTCTGCATCTTCCGGGGTCAAGCTTTGTCACGCCAAACACTGATCTGCGCGATGCCCTAACCCGTCACGGAGCGCAGACTGCACTGGGCCTTAGTGCCCTTGGCAACACTTATACTCCGGTGTGTGATGTTCTGGACGAACGCGCCTTTGTGAATGGGATTGTCGGATTGAATGCAACCGGAGGCTCGACCAATCTGTTGATCCATCTGGTGGCAATGGCGCGTGCGGGCGGTATCATTCTTGACTGGCATGACTTTTCTGACCTGTCTGAAGTGACCCCACTGATGGCGCGCGTCTATCCCAACGGTCTGGCCGATGTGAACCATTTCCATGCGGCAGGCGGACTTGGCTATATGATCGGTGAATTGCTTGAGGCCGGTTTGCTGCATCCTGACACGAACACTGTCGCCGGTCGCGGATTAAAGCATTACACCCACGAGCCCAAACTGAAAGATGACGCAGTCGTCTGGGAAGCCGGCACGCGCACATCGCTGAACGACGCTATCCTGCGCCCAGCGTCGGCCCCATTTCAGCCCACCGGCGGGTTGAAACGTTTAGGGGGCAATCTGGGCACCGCTGTAATGAAGGTTTCTGCAGTCGCCCCTGAACATCATATCATCGAGGCACCAACGCGCGTGTTTCACGACCAAAATGCCGTCAAAACCGCATTCAAAGCTGGCGAATTTACCGGAGACGTTATTGTCGTAGTCCGTTTTCAAGGGCCAAAAGCCAATGGCATGCCAGAATTACACAGTCTGACCCCGTTGCTGTCGATCCTGCAAGGGCGTGGCCACAAGGTCGCCTTGGTTACTGACGGACGTATGTCTGGCGCATCGGGCAAAGTACCAGCCGCGATCCATGTCTGCCCCGAAGCGCTGGACGGCGGGCCGATTTCGCGTATACGGGACGGTGACATTGTGCGTCTGGACGCGACGAACGGAACGCTAGAGGTTTTGGACATTGACTTGGACGGTCGCGCTTCTGCCACAGCGGACTTGTCAGACAATACAACCGGCACAGGCCGAGAATTGTTTGAGATGTTCAGACGCACCTCATGTTCTGCCGACACCGGCGCAACTGTATTCGGAGAATGAAACTTTGACCCTGACCCCCGAAAACGCCAGCGCACGCGCGCGTGAAATCTGTGACCTTGCTCCGATCATCCCGGTTCTGGTGGTCCATGATACTGCCACCGCGCGGCCTTTGGCCGAGGCGTTGGTTGCAGGCCACCTGCCCGCCCTCGAAGTGACATTGCGCACCCCTGCCGCGCTTGATGTCATCCGCGAAATGGCCAAGGTTCCGGGTGGCGTAGTCGGGGCTGGCACGTTGCTTACTCCGGACGATGTGCGTGCCGCCAAAGCTGCAGGCGCGCAATTCGGCGTTTCCCCCGGTGCTACGGATATCCTGCTGGCTGCCTGTGAAGAAGAAGAATTGCCCCTACTCCCCGGAGCCGCCACCGCCAGCGAAGCCATCCGATTGTCCGAACGCGG
>PIVL01000798.1 GCA_003354145.1 Paracoccaceae bacterium | reverse complement strand
TGTGCGCGGATTGTGCGCGGGCCTTCCTGCCTCGACGCGGTGCACATTTGCCTCTCCAAGGAAGCTCTCGTCTCGACGCGGTGCACATTTACAGAGTTCACGGACTGTGCGCGGATTGTGCGCGGGCCTTCCTGCCTCGACGCGGTGCACACTTGCCTCTCCAAGGAAGCTCTCGTCTCGACGCGGTGCACATTTACAGAGTTCACGGACTGTGCGCGGATTGTGCCCGGGCCTTCCTGCCTCGACGCGGTGCACATTTGCCTCTCCAAGGAAGCTCTCGTCTCGACGCGGTGCACATTTACAGAGTTCACGGACCCAGAGGCTCGCAGTGCCACTTTTTGGCGCTGCGGGGGGCTGGCGCTGTATGTAGGGGGTTGGCGCTGCATGACCATTTTTGTAGGGGGTCGGCGCTGCATGTTGTAAATCGGGGTTTTGACATGCAGTGCCGAATTTATTTTCTCTTGGAATTTGGGGGATTGGCGCTGTATGCGAGGATTGGCGCTGCATGTCTTACATGTCGGTTCAAACTGTCTGCTTTTGTTGGTGGATCCATTGGTGCCAGCATTTGTCGCCTGGATGGGCAGGTGGTGCTAGCAGTCTGTTTTCTCGAGAGTGGTGGGTGTGGTGCACTGGGGTGGCGAAGTGTCACCACTATTGGCTGTTAGTTGGTGTTTGCTACATGGGGTCTGCATACGAAACCTGGCGAGGCCATTAGCCACTCAAGCAGCTAATTGCAAGCAACTGCTAAGTGGCAACTCTTTCTAAGATTTTCAGTGAGTCCAGCATTCCTGCTACGTTTCTTGTTTGTTTACTGTTGCCTCGGATCTGCATGTCAGACGTGGTGATGTTGCCAAGATACCAAAGCAGTTATGGATGCAACTAGTTTCGTATATCTTCACGTAAATTCACATGTGTGTGTACATACAAGTATCTGTACAATATATTTTTGTGGAAACACTGCACATCTTTGTATCTTGAC
>PIVL01000066.1 GCA_003354145.1 Paracoccaceae bacterium | reverse complement strand
ACCTCTGGGCGCGGCGGTGTTCTGGTCCACCACCTGTTTGCCTATGAGACGCCTATCCAGTTCCGCTCATTTCTGGATGAACGCTTTGGTCAGGAAATTGCATTGAAGCAGAAAAATGTATCGCCCGAGGCGGATGCGCCATTGGGTCCAGATACCCGACGCAAACTCCATGCAGCACGGGCGGCAGAGTTTGACCTATATCACCGCCTGATGGATGCGGGCGGACACCTGCTCACGACACTTGACTAAAAACCACCGCTCACTCTGTTGGAAATTGCCGATCTGACGCAAGAACCCGACGTGCAATCACCGGGGCCAGCAAAAGCTCTTTTCAATGGCACAAGAACGGTCTATATGCGCGGCTTCACGCGGGTATACAGCCTTGGAGGATGCCCGCCTTAACATTTGGAGAATTACTATGGCTGGAGAGATCCCAGATCTTATAGCCCAGGAACGTACGGGGACAGGCAAGGGCGCCGCTCGTCAGGCACGCCGTGCCGGTCTGGTTCCTGGAATCGTTTTTGGTGGCGAAACTGATCCGCTTCCAATCAACATCCCGTTCAACGACTTGTTGACACGTCTGCGTCAGGGTCGTTTCAAATCGACACTGTTCAACCTGAAGGTTGAAGGCCACGACGACGTGCGCGTTATCTGCCGTGATGTGCAGCGCGATGTCGTCAAAGACCTGCCAACGCACCTGGACCTGATGCGTCTGAAGCGCACCACCAAGATCGCGTTGTTCATCCCGGTTGAGTTCATCAACGAGGAAGAATCCGCCGGCCTGAAACGCGGCGGTGTTCTGACTGTTGTACGTCCCGAGATCGAACTGACTGTGACTGCGGGTGATATTCCTGACACGCTGACGGCAGATCTGACCGGGCTTGAAGTGGGTGACACCATCACCATTTCGGCAATCGACTTGCCAGAAGGCGCCAAGCCAACAATCGACCGCGACTTTGTTGTCGCCAACATCTCGGCTCCATCGGGTTTGCGTTCTGCAGACGGTGAAGGCGGTGAAGCAGTCGAAGGCGAAGAAGTCGAAGGCGAAGAAGCTGAAGAAACAACCGAAGAATAATCAGCTTTCAAAATCTGATGGAAACGCGGGGCCAGTTTGGTCCCGCTTTTTTTTGTGCTGCTCATTTATTGAACATCCAGAGCGCGCGCAGAAATTGCATCGGCGTTTCATTTCAGTCCGATTTGTTATATATCTGAGGTGTTCAAAAGTCTTTCGGCTGATTTTCATTAACGAGGAAAAGCTCATGTTAAATTCAAGATCCCTGATTCAAATTCTGCTGACAACCGCGCTAACCCAAATCACCGCAGTCGGCGCCATAGCGCAGGTGCAGGATGTTCTGCCCTCCAAAGCTGACGTTGCCGAGCAATTTAGCAGCGATCATTATTCACCTTATGCCGGGCGTAATTTTCCCACTCAGGTTTTTTGGGGCGACACGCATACGCATACGATGGTGTCGGTTGATGCCGGCACGATGACACGGCTTTCTCAAGAAGACGCGTTTCGCTTCGCCCGTGGAGAAGAAGTCACAACAACCCATGGATTACAGACAAAACTTGGTCGCCCACTGGATTGGATCGTGATCTCGGATCATTCCGAAATGTACGGGCTTATGCCTCAATTGCTAAGTGGTGATCAGGAAATTCTGTCGACCCCGGTCGGCAAGCGATGGTATGATGCCCTGACCAGCGGTGACGACGGTTTGGTCTTTGACACCGCAATGGAAATTGTCGCCTCACTTTCAGGCGACGAGCCACTGATCGACAATCCAAAAGCCATCAAACAGGCTTGGCAATCCTATACGGAACTGGCCGACAGGTATAACGACCCCGGGGTATTCACCGCCCTGATTGGGTATGAATGGACTTCAATGGGCGGGGACAACATTCACCGCAACATCATTTTCCGCGATGATGCGGACATGGCGAACAGAACCCTGCCCTTTTCCCAGTTTGACAGCAAAAACCCCGAAGACTTATGGGCTTATATGGCTGATTTTGAAGACAAAACCGGTGGCGAAGTGTTTGCAATCCCACATAATGGCAACCTGTCCAACGGGCGTATGTTCACGGTATCAACCTTTGCAGGCGAGCCTTTGACAGCAGACAACGCCAAGCTTCGCGCCCGATTTGAACCGGTGGTTGAGACCACACAGATTAAGGGAGACAGCGAAGCACACCCGTTTTTGTCCCCGGATGACGAATTCGCGGATTTTGACACATGGGACGCCTCGAACCTGAACGGCACCGAGGCCAAAACCCAGGACATGCTGCAATACGAATACACCCGAGAGGCCCTGAAAACGGGTCTTCTGCTAGAGTCTGAATTGGGCATCAACCCATATAAGTTTGGTCAGATCGGCAGTACCGATGTCCACACTGGTGTGTCGGCGGTTGAAGAAAACAACTTTTTCGGCAAACATTCCGGCGTTGAACCCAGCGAGCACCGCTGGGAACATGTGGTCATCGAAGCCCCGGACCCCGAGTTTTCAATCTATGGCTGGAAACAGGCCGCAGGTGGCTATGCCGCTGCATGGGCCACCGAAAACACCCGCGCTGGAATATTTGACGCCTTTGAGCGGCGCGAAGTGTACGGCACCACAGGATCACGCATTTTGGTGCGTTTCTTTGGCGGCTGGGATTTCGAACCGGGCGATGCCATGTCGCGCCTGCCTGCCGATATCGGCTATGCCAAAGGTGTGCCTATGGGGGCTGACCTGCCTGCCACAGATAGCAACGGTGCCCCAAATTTCCTGATCGCAGCGCTGAAAGACCCCTATAGCGGCAATCTTGACCGTATTCAGGTTATCAAAGGCTGGCTGAACGCTGACGGCACCCGCGGTGAAAAAGTCCACGACGTCGCGTGGAGCAATGATCGCCAGCCGGGTGCGGATGGTAAATTGCCATCTGTGGGCAACACGGTTGACGTGGCCAATGCTACCTGGACCAACACCATTGGCGCCCCAGAGCTGATCACCTATTGGTCTGATCCTGATTTTGATCCTGCGCTGCGTGCGTTTTATTATGTCCGCGTCATCGAAATCCCAACGCCACGCTGGACTGCGTATGAGGCGAAACGTTTTAACGTGACCATGGATGACGACGTGCCCATGACCACAACCGAACGCGCCTATACTTCGCCCATTTGGTACACGCCACAAGGCTGAATTGCATGAACTTAGGCTTGGGGCCATTTACCCGAGTCTTAGTAAATCTCAGCTTGTCTGGGACCGAAAATACTCCCACGCATCCATTCTGGTGCCATCAGTTAGGGTGCATACTCCCGCTTCACTGCCATCAGCGGCTTTGGTTATTTCGTATTCGCCACCTGTTTCTATGCAATAAGTCGCTGCCGGGTTGGCCAATTGATTTGTGGCACTGGATTCGCCCGTGACGGCATTCGCCCCGCCTGGAGGTGCCTTGACTTCTTGAGTGTCGGCACACGAGGCCAACACCAAAATAGATATCGAAACACCAACCAGACCGTGCATATTCATACTCCCAAACCAATACAGTGCGTTTACAACCTGGCACCACCTTACATCAATTACATCTATATTTCACAGTACCGCTCTGGAAAATTGCGTTTTTTTAAGGCATAGATAGCAATTGCAACACTCCAAAACCTTAAGGCACACGCCATGAAACTCATCGTCGGTCTGGGAAATCCGGGGGCCAAATACGCCCGAAACCGGCATAACATCGGCTATATGGCGGTGGACCGGATAGCCGAGGATCATGATTTTGGCCCCTGGAAGTCCAAATTTCAGGGCCGCATCAGCGAAGGCCGGTTGGGATCCGAGAAAGTCCTGCTGCTGAAACCTGAAACCTTCATGAACCGCTCTGGCCAGTCGGTCGGCGAAGCAATGCGGTTTTACAAACTCGACCCCACCGACATCATCGTGCTGCACGACGAAATCGATCTCGCACCGGGAAAATCCCGTGTCAAACAAGGCGGCGGACATGCCGGTCATAATGGCCTGCGCTCTCTGCATGGGCATATCACTGATGCATATACCCGCGTGCGTCTTGGGGTTGGTCATCCCGGTCGCAAAGAGGCGGTACCCGGCTATGTATTGCATGACTTCGCGCGAGCAGATGCGGACTGGATCGACGATCTCATGCGCGGGATCTCTGATGGTGCCCCGTATCTGGCAGACGGGGATGGTGGCCGCTTCATGAATGCCGTCGCCCTGCGAGTCGCCCCTCCGCGGTCCTCAACCACGACAACCAAACTCAAAGCGACGACGCCCATCCGGGCGGAGGAGCCTGCCGCCTTAGAGCAATCAAGTCGCAGCCCCATACAAAAGCTGATGGACAAATTCAAATAGCCAACATTGGCTCGTAGCACCTTCTGATCAGCCTTATTCCCCTACGTTTCGATTGCACCCAAGGGCCGACTATTGTTCTCTGATCTGAACCCAACACAGGAAATCATCCATGCGTACATTCGCTAAATGGCTCGGCCGTATCTTGCTCGCCCTTCTCCTCGCAGCTGCCGTCATAGGTTACTGGAAACGCGAAGAAATCACCCGCCTGCTCGCGGTGAATTCGCTGTTTGCCGAAGAAAAGATCGTCAAAAACTTCTCGCATATGGATACGGCGTTTTTAACCACGCCAATCGAGCGTGGTGCTGGTCCTGTCACCGATCTGCCCAAGGGCTCGCCTATGACGTTGCCAACCGATGTCAACACATGGATCACTGACCGCGACGTTACCTCGCTTCTCGTCCTCAAGGACGGCGAAATCGTATTTGAAGACTATTACCTTGGCACCGGTGAAAATGACCGCCGAATCTCGTGGTCATTGGCCAAAAGCTATCTCTCCGCACTGGTCGGCATCCTGGTAGACGAAGGTAAAATTGCCTCGCTCGACGATTCAGTCACCAAATATGCCCCGCTCCTGAAGGGCAGCGCCTATGAGGATGCCAGCATTCGCAACGTGCTGAACATGGCAAGCGGCGTCGCCTTTGACGAGGATTACCTGGACGAAAACTCCGACATCAAACGGATGGGTCGCGTCATCGCACTGGGTGGCACCTTGGACGAGTTTACCGCCAGCTTTAAAGACAGCTTTGCCAGCCCCGGCGACACCTGGCAGTACGTATCCATCGACACGCATGTCATCGGCATGGTTGTTCGAGGGGCCACCGGGCGTTCGATCCCTGATCTGCTATCCGAGAAAATCATCACGCCATTGGGGCAAGAACAAGATGGCCTTTACATCACAGACGGAGAGGGCGTCGCCTTTGTTCTGGGCGGCATCAACATGACCACCCGCGATTACGCACGATTTGCTCAAATGATACTGCAAAACGGTGAATATAACGGGCAACAGGTCGTCCCCGCCGACTGGATCGCCATGTCAACCAAAGCCAGCGCACCAACGGCTGAGGGAAAAATCGGTTATGGTTATCAATGGTGGATACCCGTCGGCTCGCACGCGGGCGAGTTTCAGGGACAAGGCATATATGGCCAGTATCTCTATTTCGATCAGCCCACAGGCGTGGTCATTGTCACCACCGGCGCTGATCGTCAGTTCAAAGAACCGGGCGTCAGTCAGGACAACATTGATACTTTCCGCCAAATCACCCAAGCTCTGAACAAATGAAACCTGATGATCCCATCAACGTACTGGGCGGGGCGCTGACGCCCTGCTCGACCACCCCCTTAACCGGGTTCTTCCGCGATGGACATTGCAACACTTGCTCCGAGGATCAGGGCAGCCACACGGTCTGCGCCGTCATGACCGATGAATTCCTCGCCTATTCCAAATATGTCGGCAACGACCTGTCCACGCCTCACCCTGAATTCGGCTTTGATGGATTACAAAGCGGCGATCTCTGGTGCCTCTGCGCCGCCCGTTTCATGCAAGCCTTCGACGAAGGCTGCGCGCCTCTCGTCAACCTGACTGCCACCCACCAACGTGCTTTGGAAATCGTGCCGCTGGAGGCGTTGAAGCAGAACGCCACTCGGAAGAATTAGCTTTGGAAGGTTTGTGTTTTCACGCTTCAAAGCATTCCGGCTATTTGGTTACGTTCAGCAATATTTACAGAAAGTTGACACTCCCACCAAATCGCTACACCCCAAATCCCGCATAAGGAATATACCGCACCATATCCCCCGGCTGAATGTCCCGCTCTTCATCGCCCAGCTCAACCAGCCCTTCGGCCCAGCTTAGCCCGCTGATCCGGCCAGAGCCTTCCGACGCAAACACTTCGGCCCGCCCGTTCCTGATACGTGCCCGCAAATATTCGCGCCGCCCCGGCTTCTTGCGCTTTTCAAAAGCTGCCGGAATTTCGAACCCTTGTGGCTCTTGCCACGCCATCCCTGCCAGAACCCCCATCGCGGGGCGTGCAAACACCAACGTACAAACCATCGCCGCCACCGGATTTCCCGGCAATCCGAACACAGGCTTGCCACCCCAAAGCCCCAACGCCAAAGGCCGCCCCGGTTTCACCGCAATGCGCCATTCCTGCATCGCCCCCGCTTCTTGCAACAGGGCCGAGACATGGTCCTCATCCCCCGCCGACGCGCCACCACTGGTCAAGATCACATCAGCCTGCTCTGCCGCTTGATCCAACCGTAACCGCAGCGCTGCGCGATCATCTGGCACCCGGCCCATATCGACAGGGACAAAACCAAACTGCCCCAGTATCGCCAGCAACATTGGCCGGTTTGCGTCAAACACGGACCCCGGCGACACCGCCTGCCCCGGTTCAACCAACTCATCCCCGGTGGACAGCACAGCAACCCGCAACCGCTGATGCACTGCGACCTGCGCCACGCCCACAGCGGACAACAACGCCAAATCCGCCGCTGTCAGAACCCGACCCTTTGGCAAAGCCAGATCACCAGCCACCACGTCTTCGCCCGCCTCGCGGGTATTGGCCCCGGCTTTCAACGGTCCATAAAACGCGATCTCATTGTCGCCGACCGTCACGTCCTCTTGCAAAATGACTGTTTCAACCCCCTCCGGCAGCGCCGCACCAGTCAGCACCCGCACGGCCATTCCTGCCGGAACAATACCTTCAAACGCGCCACCGGCCGCCGCACGACCGGTCGCCACAGGCATCACATGCGCGCCTTTGGGGATCGCACCGGCAAAACCATAGCCATCAACCGCGCTATTGGCCAAGGGCGGGTTTGACCGTGCAGCGGTGACATCCGCCGCCAACACTCGCCCCAAAGCCGCGCCCAACGCGACCTGTTCCACCCCGGTCACCACCGACAATCGATCCCGCAACATCGCAAGTGCGTCGTCTACCGGTGTCCAACTGACGCCTGCAGGCAATGCAAAGCAATCGTTGCGCAGAGGCGGAGGCGCTAACACTCAGCACCGCCGCGGTCATTTCTCACCGACCTGTCTTTCATTTCAAACAGCCTCACAACCCGACCTCTGCCAATATGAAATCCGCAATTGCGTCGGTATCATTCAGATCAAAAACCGGGCGATCCAGTGTTAGCATCACATCGCTGGCGACGGCCCGAATGCTCGTATCCCCCGGTGCAATCAGCGCATTGCCGGTTTCGGCGCGATGGGCTTCGATCTTGGGATGGGCATCGCGTTTATAGCCTTCAATAAGCACCAGATCAACCGGCGCAAGTTTGCCCAGCAACATCGCCAGATCCGGCTCATCCTCGCCTTTCAACTCGTGCATCAGCGCAAACCGGTGGCGCGAGGCCAACAGCACCTCGCTTGCCCCTGCAACTCGGTGGCGATGACTGTCCTTGCCTGCGTGATCCACATCAAAGCTGTGATGTGCATGTTTAACTGTGGACACGGTAAACCCCCGTGCGGTGATCTCGGCAACCATGCGTTCCATCAACCCGGTTTTACCTGCATTTTTCCAGCCAACAACGCCGTAGATCCTCATGTTGTGCCTTTCAGTATTGTTTCAGCGGTGGCCAGATCGTCTGGCGTATTGACGTTAAAGAACGGATCAAACCCGGTCACCGGAAACAACGCCTCGCGGCCGTCGTGTTTGTCGCTCCACAGCACCACCTTGCGCAATCCGCCACTCAAGGCCGCACGCAGGTCATCACGCAGCGTCACTGGCCAAAGACCAAACGTCGGATGCCGCACCTTTCCGCGTTTAGCATCTGGTGTTGCCGCCAGAACCAGCGGATGTTGCATCCCCTCGCCCGCAAGCAGCAATTGAGGCACCAGATCGCAGGGAAAAAACGGAGTATCTGCAGCGGCGGTTACAATACTGTCCGCGCCCTGTTCTGCCGCCCAGTCCAGCCCGGCCAAAACCCCAGCCAAAGGACCAACAAAGCCGTCGATGGTGTCAGGGATCACCGGCATACCATAGGCAGCAAATCGCGTCTCATCACCATTGGCATTGATCGCCAGACCCGATACCTGAGGTTCCAACCGGTCAATGACACGCGACAACAATGTTTGACCGCACAGGCGCAGCAATCCCTTGTCGCCCCCCCCCATGCGCCGGGCCAAACCGCCGGCCAGAATAACACCCAGTGGTTGCTTCATGCGCGCCCGCCTTTACGCCCATGCTTACCAGCCTCAACCTTAACGCTCGCAGGATCAACGTCGCGGATCAGCCGATCCTCTCCGGCAAGGCAAATAAACCGCTGCCCACGCATCCGACCTATCAGTGTCAATCCGACCTCTCGTGCAATCTCGACTCCCCAGGCGGTAAAGCCCGACCGCGACGCCAGCACCGGAATACCCATCATCGCGGTTTTGATCACCATCTCTGACGTCAGCCGCCCGGTCGTATACAAAATCTTATCCTCGGCCACCCGGTCATGGCGCAGCATCCATCCGGCGATCTTGTCGACTGCATTATGCCGCCCCACATCCTCCATATAGACCAGCGGTGCGTTTTCACGACACAACACCGTGCCGTGGATCGCCCCTGCCTCAAGATACAAAGACGGTGTGCGGTTGATCTTTGCGGCCAAATCGTAAAGCCACGAAGTACGCACCTTCGTGGCAGGCAATTGCACGTCTTCAAGCCCTTCCATCATATCACCAAAGACCGTGCCAACTGCACAACCGCTAGTGCGGGTCTTTTTCTTTAGCTTGTCTTCATAGCTGGTTTCACGGGCCGTACGCACCACAACCACATCAAGGTCTTCGTCATAATCAACGCCGGTAATGTCGTCATCTTCAAGCAGCATGCCCTGATTTCGCAGAAACCCCAGCGCCAGATATTCAGGGTAATCGCCGATTGTCATCGCCGTCACAATTTCCTGCGCATTCAGATAAATAGTCAAAGGCCGTTCTTCGACCACGGAAATGGTCTGAACCGTGCCATTCTGGTCGGTGCCATTAACAGAGCGTGTCAAGTCAGCGCGTAGCGGGTCAGGCTCAATCAGGTAATCCGCAATGTCATTGTTTCTGGCCAATTGCATCCCCTACAAATGACGGCTAGGTCAGATACAACTCTAGAGGCAATACATGTCATCCACCACCTCAAAATCCTGGTTCTGGACTGGCTTTCGACACGGCATTCCGTTTGTGTTGGTCGCCGGTCCATTTGGTACATTGTTCGGAGTTCTGGCAACCGAGACCGGGCTGAACCTGACCGAAACGATGATCTTTGCCATCACCGTGTTCGCCGGAGCCGCCCAGTTCACCGCGTTGCAACTAATGCAGGAACATGCACCGGTTTTGGTTGTATTGGCATCTGCATTGGCGGTGAACATGCGGATGGCGATGTATTCGGCGTCACTAACCCCGTATCTGGGAGCTGCCCCGTTCTGGCAACGCGCGATTGCGGCCTATTTTACCGTTGATCAGTCCTATGCCTGTTCAGTCGCCATGTACGAGGCACGCCCCGAGATGAATGTGCCAGAGCGCATGGCCTATTTCATGGGGGTCGTTACTCCGCTGGCGCCCATGTGGTACTTGTTCACATTGATGGGCGCGGTGCTGGGGAAACGTATCCCGGAGAGCGTGGCAATCGACTTCGCCTTGCCAATAGCATTTCTGGCGATGATTGCGCCGATGCTGCGCACGCCAGCACATGTGGTGGCTGCAGTCGTGGCCTGTGTTACTTCGATTCTGGCTGCCGGAATGCCCTTTAACCTTGGGCTGATCGTTGCGGGGATTATCGCCATGATGGCTGGCGCGCAAACTGAACTGGTGATTGAACGCCGAAAGGCGCGCAGATGACCACGGGTACTCTCGACCCGACCACGCTCTGGATTGTCATCATCGGTATGGCTTTTGGCAGCTTTGCCTTGCGCTTTGTATTTATCGGACTGGTCGGGAACAGGCCGTTGCCACCTTGGTTGCTGCGCCATCTTCGATATACGGCGGTGGCTATTCTGCCCGCACTCGTCACTCCGCTGGTGATTTGGCCCAGTGCCACAGATGGGCAACCAGATCCGGCACGTTTGGCGGCTGCTACGGTTACAATTACAGTTGGCTATTTCACCAAGAACGTGATCGCCGGAATGGTCAGTGGCGCAGCCACACTTTTGGTGTTGATTTATTTACTCGGTTGATGCGGGTGCCTTATAGCCTGCTTCCAGCGCAGCCTTCAGGTCAGGGCTGTCATCCTCGTAATACCGCTCTGTTTTCACACCTGGCATTGTGCCGAATTGATCTGACAGCCTTTTGGGATACAACGTCGATTTAATACCTTCATAGCCTGGGATTTTACGCATCAAGGATGAGGTGGCATTGGAACAGAATGCCCCCGCCACCGATCCGTTTTGTAGTGCAAGCTGATATGCGACTGCGGCTTGTTCCGGGGTCAATTGAACGGTCTGCACAACTACATGATGCGTAGTGCGGGCGTGTGCGCTTTTGTAGGCCCATTCAATACCAGGGTTGATCCCATAAAGAACGTCGTCACGCTCGGGAATGCCGTCCAGATAGAACGATCCGGCCGGATCAAACAAAATTGTTTCTGACGACGCAATCACCAGACCGGAATGTGCACCCGCACCGCTGCGGTTGTTGATCATCGTGTAAAGCGTCATGGATTTCGGACCGGGATCGCGATACGACACCGCCGCAATCGTCGCCGGATCAGCGTCGGTATTGTTCGTGGCACAGCCGGAAAGGGCCAGAACCGCGAGGCTCAGGCTAAACAAAATACGAATTAAAGATGCCATGCGATCAGCTCGTGAAAATGGCCATGAAAATCAAAATTCCAAGGATGATGATCGTCATCAGCTTCATTACGTTCATAAAGCCGTCAAACGTGTCGGTTTGTACTTTGGTGTCCATTTCGCCGTGCTTGTGATCTGCCATGTGTCGGGCTCCTGCAATCAATGTTTCTGCGTCAATATCGTATTCTCAATTCACTGTCACCACGTCAATCGCGCGCAGTTCGCAAGTTCGCAGGAAATTGATGCTTTTGCCAGCCTCAGATGGTGGCTGTGCACGACATAACTGCCCTCTACAATCCAGTTATTCTTTGCCCATCAACTGCCCCACCATGACGAATCCATCGACCAGTGCCTGGGTTTCCGGTCTCAGATTTTCGATCCCGCCATAAGGAATGCCGTGACTCTGCTCCCGGTCTGGATATTTCTGTTTCCATCCCAGATGACGTTTCATCATACCAACAAATGGCCCGCCAAACCCGACACCCAATGGAATCGTTTTAGCGGTGTCGATCCTTTCTTCACGGCTGTCTTTGTAGAGGTCGAAAACCGGGGCAGCGATTGGATTAGAGCCCGGAGCGGGTAGATGAAATTTGAACTGTTGCTTCACAATCGAACGCAGCTCCGGCCCTTCGTAAACAAAGACGTAATCACGCCGCCCATGACTGTCGCCGACAAAAATCAGCGGCGACTGGTCGACCCCGTCAATCAGCCGGTCACGCGGAATGTGCTGATCACTGTCTGCAAGTCGGGCCAGAGTCGTATAAAGATCGGTGACATGAACAATGTCCTGAACCCTTGACCCGGCCTGGATGGCGGCAGGCCAGCTCATAAAGGCATTGACGCGCACGCCTCCTTCAAGGTGATCGGTCTTGCCGCCACGATAGATGCGGTCGTTCTGACCGCTGTATTCGCGGTACTGCGTAAAGGGCCCATTGTCGCCCATAACAATGACGATTGTGTTCTCGGCGATCCCCAGTTCATCGATTTTAGCCAGAATTTCACCGATCCAGGAATCCACCATCACCAGCGATTCAGCCACCGGACCACCGTTCAGAGTTTGCCCGCCATCAATATCGCCGCGGGTCAGAGATAAGGGCAGCTGCGGCCAATAGTTCAGGAAAAATGGTTTATCGCCCTTGGCAAGCCGCTCAAGCTGTTTCAGGACACCGTTTTTATAGTCTTCTTCCATGCGCTGATAATGGGCTTGTGTGTAGATCTCACCCGCCTCAAAGTTCACCTCACGCGCAGTCCCTCCCTTTTCGCCGATGATGCCGTACACCATCGCGTGGGGGTTAAGGCGAAATCTTTTGTCCAATTCATATGTATTGGCGCGGGTTTGTTGTGAAAGCCCCGCCGAAATGCCCTCGCGCTCGGCATCTGCGTTCATGATCGCCATCTGGCCCTGCTGGTGAATCGGGTGTTCGGCGTAGTCAAACCCCTGATTGAAAGCATAGGATTCTTCGATGTCGCCAAGATGCCATTTACCCATGTGGACGGTTTCATAGCCGCCTTCACTAAGCACTTCGGCTAATGTGACTTCCCAAGAGTTCAAACCATCACCCGAGACCACTGCTTTTGCTTCGCTCGTTCCGGTACGAACGGCGTAGCGACCTGTCATCATTGCCGCCCGCGTCGGCGTGCAAGAGGGTTCAGTATACATCCGCATGAAAGACAGCCCATCTTCGGCAATGCCGGAGATGTTCGGCGTGCTGTAACCGCGGATCACGTCAAGATCAGGCATCCCGATCTCGCCAAAGCCCAGATCATCAAGAAGAATGTAGACGATGTTCGGGGGTTTGCCGCCATGGGTGCCTCGAATATCTGCCAGCCTTTCACTAATTTTTTTGTCTTCTTGTTCCCAGCTGTCTGCAAGTTGATCCAGCAGAATATAGTGCTCGGCATCGTGAATAATGGGCCGATCTTCAGCAATAACAATGGTCGGCGAAAACAGGCATAAACCCGCAAGCAAGTGCCATCTCATCTAAATCTCCCTTTTGAAAAGTATGAAGTTTAAATTTAACCAATGATGATTGATTTTCAGCACAAAAACAAGATTCGCGAATCCAGAAGGGAACGAAAGCAACTCCGACAGCCACGCGTCTATTTGGAATTTCCTGCGGTATTGGGGTTGGAGCAGTCATTCGCTCACCGCTAACCCAACGATGTTTTCTGACGGGTTGAAGGGCATGTTTACCCTGCCCCACCCACGTCAGTCTTTGTCCAGCTCGGCCGCCAACCGGAATCCGATCCGCGACGGGCTGGCGGATTGTTTTGGTATCGGCAGGGCCCGCAACATAACACTCAGTTGGCTGACATGCTGAATCAGCTGCGTTTTTGTACCCAGCTCATCACTGCCGTAAAATGTGACAATATCCGGCTCAAAATATCCCATACCTTCGATCCGCAACACGCCAGCATCGCCGCCGGTAAAGCCAATGGCAACCTCATGATCACCGTCAAGCTGCTCTTCAAAGTTGCGAATATACAGGATCATCCGTTCATACGCCCATTGTGCGGGGCTTTTGTTGGCGACGGGCTTTTGCATCCCCTTGGGCAAATCATTCAGGTTAACCCCAGCCTCGGGATCAGAATGCACTTCGTGTCTGCGCGGTAAAATTTCTGCCTCGACGGCCTCGGCGGTGGTCGCGATTTTGTTGTCCATGACGTCAGCCTTTGCGTTGGTACAGCCACGCCCCATCGTCGCGACGGGAGCGGTTCACCTGACCAGTGTGGAACAAATGGTTCACATGCGCCACCGCTTCGACCAATGCCAACCCATATTCGCCCTCGCCGATTTTGCGTTTGAACAGAGGTGCAAAACACTCAGATGCGGCTTTGGGGGTTTCAAGAAAGTCCACCAATCGCACCAAAGCGCCGTGGTGATTGTCGATCAACTGGCGCATTCGGAACGGTAGGCCAGTAAACGGCAGCTTATGCCCACCAAGAACAACCTGATCGGGGCGAGCAAGCAACGACAGCCGCTCACAGGCCTCAAGCCAGCCAGCCAGCGGATCAGCATTTGGCTCAGTTGCATAGACTCCGATGTTGGGGCTAATTGACGACAGTATCTGATCGCCAGACAGCACCAGATTATCATCCCTGCTCCAGAATGTTGCATGTTCGGGCGCGTGGCCGTTGCCAACGTGAACATCCCAGGTGCGGCCACCGATCTTAATGCTGTCACCCTGCATGATACAGGTGAACCCCAACGGCATGGGAGCCACGATATCGGCATAATTAAAGGGCCGGTCCGTGATCCGCTTGGCCAGAACACCCGCATCCATCCCGGCGCTTTTGTAAAACGCTATGGTTTCCTCGGTTGGGGCAGTTTGTTCGTCCAGCAACAACATTCGCGCAAACAGCCAGGCCGTGCGGGTTGTCACCAATTCTACCCCGTGTTGCGACTGAAACCATCCGGCAAGGCCAACATGATCCGGGTGGTGATGCGTCACAATCACCCGCCGTACAGGTTTACCTGCCAGCGGACCATCAATCAGCGATGTCCAAATCCCTCGTGTCTTGTTTGAGGCAAAGCCGGTGTCGATGATCGTCCAGCTGTCACCATCATCAAGCGCATAGACATTTACATGGTCCAACTTCATCGGCAAAGGCAGGCGGATCCATAAAACCCCTTCGGCAACTTCGAAGTATTCGCCAAAATCCGGCGGGGTCGCCCAAGGGTAACGGATGCCTTCAGTCGTCTGCGATCCATCCATGTCTCATCCCTCCAACGCAGCCAAATCAAGGCCATAAAGCCCATCAGCACCACATTGAGCCTGTGCAAGCAACCCAACATGTTCCGGTAACAACCGATTAATGTAAAACTGCGCCAACTGCACGCGTGTACCCTTAGGCTCGGCCAAAGCCGCAGCCAGATGGTAGTGTCCGCCCAACACGCGGGCAAAGGCTCGCAAATATGGCACCGCCCCGGCAAACCGGTCATTTATATCGGTTTGGGCCGTCAGCCATTCGGTGGTTTCGCGTAAGGACTCAGTGGCCTGCCAGACGGCCTCGGCCAGATCTGGTTGCGTTTGACGGGCCGTCTCGGCGCGGGCTTCGATTTCGTCCATCAGCCGCATCGCAGCCTCGCCGCCATCCATCATCTTGCGCGCCACAAGATCCATCGCCTGAATACCGTTTGTGCCTTCATAAATCGCCGTCACGCGTACATCGCGCGCATATTGCGCCGCACCAGTTTCTTCGATTACGCCCATGCCGCCATGCACCTGCACGCCGATTTCAGCAACTTGCATGCCCACTTCGGTGCCAAATGCCTTGGCAATTGGCGTCAGCAACGCCGCCCGAGCAGCCCATTCTGTGTCGCCCGATGCAGTCTGCATATCAATCGCGACCGCGCAGGACGCCGTAATCGCCCGAGCCGCAAACAGATCGGCCTTCATCGCCATCAGCATCCGCCGTACATCCGCGTGATCGCCGATAGTGCCGCCAGTGCCGGGTGGTGTACGCCCCTGCTTACGATCCATCGCATAAGCCAGCGCATGTTGAAACGCGCCTTCGGCCACGCCGACCCCCTGCCCGCCAACGCCTAGACGGGCATTGTTCATCATGGTGAACATCGCCGCCATACCACCGTTTTCCGCGCCCACCATCCAACCGGTTGCCCCGTCAAACTGCATCACGCAGGTCGGCGAACCATGCAGCCCCAGCTTGTGTTCAAGGGACACCACATTCAGGTCATTAGCCACCCCTGCATTGCCGTCTGCATCGGGCAGATATTTCGGCACCAGAAACAGGCTGATTCCTTTGGTTCCGGGAACACCATCGGGCAACCGCGCCAACACCAGGTGGCACACGTTGGAGCAGAAATCATTGTCGCCCCAGCTAATGAAAATCTTTTGCCCGCTGATCGCGAATGTCCCATCGCCATTGTCCACGGCCTTTGAGGACAAAGCACCGACATCTGATCCGGCTTGCGGTTCAGTCAAATTCATCGTGCCGGACCATTCGCCCGAGACCAGTTTTGGCAGGTAAAGCTCTTTTAGCGTTTTACTGCCATGATGGTTCAGAGCTTCGATTTGCCCCTGACTCATCAACGGCGCCAGTTGCAGAGAAAGGCAAGCGCCTGACATCATTTCATTTACCGCTGCCGTAAGGGTCATTGGCAAACCCATACCGCCATATTCGGGTTGCCCGCTCATCCCGATCCAGCCACCTTCGGCAATGGCATTCCAGCCTTCAGCGTACCCTGGCGAAGTACGTACAACACCGTTTTCCAAATGTGCCGGTGTCAGATCACCAGGAATTTGTAACGGGGCCAGCACCTCATCGCACAGTTTGGCAGCTTCAGTCAGAATGGCCGCGACCATATCTTCACTGGCTTCGTCAAAACGTTCGGTAGCCGCGACCTGATCAAAACCGACGACATGGCGATAGAGGAATTCATATTCGGCAACGGGGGCACGGTAGGGCATGGAAATCCTTAATGTCTGAAGGCGACGATCACGGCGGGCTTGGAATCAGCGCGTAGCATCGGTATTGAAGACGTCTTGGGCAAGGATATTGAGTCAGCCCATCGCATCACGCAACCAAAACGCGGCGTCACGGAAATGGACGATCAAGAAACCATGCGACTTACAACCCGTCCTGCCGATCTGGCACGGGCGGTCAAGATATTGCGTGCTGATGGTCTGGTCGCCTTTCCGACCGAAACGGTTTATGGACTTGGCGGAAATGCCTGCTCTGGCGCTGCCGTGGCCGGGATTTATGCTGCCAAGGGGCGACCTTCATTCAATCCGCTGATCGTGCATGTCCCAGATACTGAAATAGCGCAACGCTATGTGATCTGGTCCGATGTAGCCGAACAACTGGCAACAGCCTTCTGGCCCGGCCCGCTAACTCTTGTACTGCCGTTACGCCCGGATCACGGCATTTCCTCGCTGGTCACGGCTGGCCTTGACACATTGGCCATCCGCGTGCCCGCCCATCCCGCGGCCCAGAAATTGCTGCGCGCCTTTGACGGCCCGCTCGCAGCCCCTTCTGCCAACCTGTCAGGCCGCATCAGCCCAACAACGGCAGCCCACGTGATGGCTGGACTTGAGGGCCGGATAGCCGCCATTCTTGACGACGGTCCCTGTTCTGTCGGTTTGGAATCAACCATCGTCGGGCTGGCTGGCACACCAACATTGCTGCGTCCCGGCGGCTTGGCCACCG
>PIVL01000797.1 GCA_003354145.1 Paracoccaceae bacterium | reverse complement strand
TCGCGCCTTGCGGAACCTGCTGGCGCTTGTGCACGAGTACATCAGCTTTCGCGTGCAGCACACGGGCGAATTCGCGGTGACGTCGACTCCGCCGCTGCGGCTCGAGGTATTCGCGCCGTCGTCGGTCGACATCGGCGACACCGCGACGCGCTTCACCGCCGTCCACACGGTCTGCGATCGTGGCGACACCTTACCGATCGACGTGTTCGCCGCGCCGCCGCCGGCGATCTGCGACAGCGTGCTCCTGCAGGTCGAGTGGAGCGCCACGTACGACTCGTTCACGGGCACGCTATCGGGCTATACGTGGCCGTTCCGGCGTCTGCTGCAGGCTGAGGGCATCAGCGGCGCGCGCGACCCGACGAGCGAGGCGTACTACCGTGTGTGGCCGCGCTGCGACATCGACGTGTTCGGCGGCAGCGTGCGCTACGACCAGGTCCGAGACGACTGCCTGTATAAGGCGCCTATGCGGATGTTGTTGACGGAGACAGCTCCCGCGCACACACGGGCGCATCTGTTCATGGTTCGCGTGAGAGCCGACCCCAGCGTCAGCGTGCGGCTGGCGCACGTCGCGCACGATCCGTACGACGGCGCGAGGCTCGCCCGATCGGTTCAGCAGTGGAGGGAGGAGTACGCGCAGCAACCGGAGGCGGCGCGGGCAGGCGACGTGCCGGTTGCGACAACGGCGCCGGGCGCGCCCTCCACCGGCGGCGCGGCGGCGACGGAGACGAGGCCGCACGCGCAGTCGGTCGCGATCGGGGGCGCGGAGAGCGACTCGCCGTCCCGGCGCGGCGGACGCAGCCACGAGACGCAGAGCCAGGGCACGCCGGATGCGGACGCGGGTGAGCCATGCGCTGCGGCGGGCAGCTGCCGCGCACCTCGATCACCCTCGCCCAGTGCTCGCGCAGCGCGCGTGCTACGGCCACCGGCGCCACACGCCGCGACGGGCGATACGGGCGATGTCGCGGCATCGGGCGGCTCGG
>PIVL01000796.1 GCA_003354145.1 Paracoccaceae bacterium | reverse complement strand
CCGAGCGCCTGAAAACCGCACCTGACAGCAGCACTACGCCGCTTGAAAGCTTCGTGCAGCAGCCAGTTGTTCAAGCCGCGCTGAAAGGCGTATCAACACGAAAGGCTCTGGTTCAGGCTGGATGACAATTCAATGGCAGGTCATGGCGTGAGATTGTGGTTGCCTGATCTCGAACAGCGACTACTTATCTAGTCTAGCTTTATTAATGTAACAAAGCCGGTACAGGGCCGAATCCTCCGGTCGTTAAATGCACAAATCTATCAAATGAGGTCTGGTGCGGAAAGAAATACATGAACAAATCGATAATTGCGGGAGCTACTGGGTTGGTCGGGACCGAACTTGTCAAGGCGCTTGAGGCAAAGGACGATCCGGTAGTTGTTTTGGCCAGACGGCCCATGCCTGGCCTTTCGGCAAATACCAAATGGATGAAAACAGATTTTGACGATTTGGTTGCCGGTGCAAGCCTGCCTTCATGCGACCATGTCTATATCTGCCTTGGGACAACAATGAAGAAGGCAGGCAGCAAAGATGCGTTCTGGAAAGTTGACTTTGAATACAGCCTGGCCGTAGCAAAGAGAGCTCGTGAAGCTGGAGCCACAACACTTAGCCTTGTCTCATCGGTCGGGGCCAATGCCGTATCCAAAAATTTCTATTTGCACACCAAGGGTGCCTTGGAGAATGCGATTACGGCGCTCGATTTTCCTACGGTCAATATCTATCGTCCCAGTATGTTGTTGGGAAACCGGGCTGAAAAGCGGCCGCTTGAGGCGCTTGGCATAATTCTGTTCAGGGCGATTGGCCCGTTGCTTGTTGGCAGTTTACAAAAGTACCGTGGCATCGAAGCTGAATTGCTTGCGTCCGCAATGGTCCAGAACACCAGCAACACACGCATCCCTAAAGGCATCAACCATTTCTATTTCAAGGAAATCAGTGGCAGCTAAAGCTATCTGCCACTGAGTAATACAAGATAACTGGTTCGCTC
>PIVL01000795.1 GCA_003354145.1 Paracoccaceae bacterium | reverse complement strand
GACATGGTGTGTCTGTGGGTGCCGCTCTCCTTGGGCAGACGAGGTCCAGTATGCTGGCCTCAATGAAGCAGCCACTGAGGAGAACGACTATGGCATATTATGTTGGATTGGACGTGTCCGTCAAAGAAACGTCAATTTGTATTCTGGATGACAAGGGGTGTGTTGTCGCGCGCACTGATGTCTCAACAGATCCGGATTTGATCGCGCGCTTTGTTTCAAACCACGCGCCAGACGTAGAGCGAGTAGTTCATGAGAGCGGCATTCTGGCGATTTGGCTGACACGCGAGTTAGAAAAGCGTGACCTGCCGATTATTTGCATAGATGCGCGTTTGGCGCACAAAGCGCTGTCTGGGCGGATTAACAAGTCCGATCAGGGCGATGCTGAAGGATTGGCGCAACTGGCCCGCACTGGTTGGTTCACTCAAGTCCATATTCGTAGCGAAGCATCCGAGCGCGTGCGCGTCCTCATTGGTGCTCGGGAGCGACTGATCCGCATGCGTAAGGATCTCGAAGGTCATGTGCGTGGCGTGCCAAAGGTGTTTGGCATTTGCATGAAGTCAGTTCCGACAGGAAAATTGCGAGAAGGCTTTCGGGATCAACTCGCCGCTGCAGTGGATACAGATCCAGCGATTGAACTGATGGCAGAAATGTTCATCCCTCTGCACAAGACACTCTGCATTGCCAGAGACGCGCTGGACGAAGAGGTAAGGATCATGGCACGCGAAAGTGATCTGGCGTGCCGACTGATGACCGTCCCGGGTGTTGGCCCCATCGTGGCGTTGGCATTCATCGCGACACTGGACGATGAAAAACGGTTCAGAAAATCAATCGATGTTGGGGCTTTCCTCGGGCTCACGCCGAAACACCATCAATCCGGCGAAGTGGATTGGTCGGGTAAAATATCCAAGTGCGGTGATTGTGATATGCGCCGATTATTATACTCAGCGGCATCAACATTGATCAGCTGCACGAGAAAGCCATCAC
>PIVL01000065.1 GCA_003354145.1 Paracoccaceae bacterium | reverse complement strand
GGAGACAGGATTGTCCCGGAACACGATCAGAAAGTATCTGAAGGACAGTTCTCCCCCGAGCTAGCATCGTCAGGTTGATCCGGTTCGGCACAAATTGTGTGACTATGAAGGTCGGCTTCGGAACCTGTTCGAGCAGGACCTGAAGCTCCCGCGCCGGGAGCGGCGTACGGCGACAAGGCTTTATGAACAGTTGGTTTTGGAAGGATATACGGGATCGTATTCGCCGGTTCAGCGTTTTATCCGGGACCTGAAGCGTGCGGGGTTGGGATCAGGCGATGCATTCATCCCGCTGCATTTCCAGTCCGGCGATGCACTGCAGTTTGACTGGAGCGAAGAGCATGTTGTTCTTGGCGGTATTGCCCAGAAGGTGAAGGTTGCCCACTTCCGTCTGTGCCACAGCCGCAAGCCATTTGTGGTGGCCTATCCAGGGGAACCGCAGGAGATGGTGCTTGACGCTTTCGTTCGGGCGCTGACGTTTTATGGTGGAGTTCCGCGCCGGGTGATCATCAACAATCCCAAGACCATGGTGACCTGCGTGTCGCGCTCAAAAGACCGGATATTCCATCCACGCTTTTTGGCCCCCTCTCGGCAGCATGCTGCGCATGCGCCTGCCGGGCAGCGCATCACCACCAACCTGGAGTTTGGCGAATGGGTCTCGGTCTTCGGCCCCTCCCATCGAAACTGCGTTTCGACTGCCGGGCAGTGGATGCAAAGATGACAACTGCGCTCCTCGACAGGGTGACGCATCATTGCTCAATCATCGAGACAGGCAATACTTCCTACCGGTTTACTCAGAGTAAAAAGACCCGAAAACAACAAACCCCAGCGCAAACAAAGCCAGCAGGCAAGCTCGCTATTTGAGGGCAGCTCGCCTGCTGGCTTTGTCTCATATCGGGTGGGTCACTTTTGGACGCTTATTGACAGCCATCTAGGCGTTACGACAGATGCCCGGAAATCTTCCTCTCAGCCATTGCTCTTGCCGCTATCGTCTTGTTCTAGCCATCAGTCCTGAGCCTGAGTTCCCAGGGACCATTATTTTGATCTTCTCTGCAAATATCGATTCCAGACGCGGTAACAATAATTCTCACTATTTCTTATCCTCTTTTTCTATCTTGATCTTAATGTTTCTTACGAGGACTACCCCCACCAATAGAAAAGGAAGCCACCCCAAAATTATGTAAACATCTGGTACTTCAAGTTTAATAGATACATTTAGTAATATGATCCATGTTACTAGAAGAAACATGATCGTACTAATTGTTCTAGCAATAGAGGATGTTGCATATCGCCATATCTTTGAAAAATATTTCATTCGGCCTGCCCCTGAGATTTCAGAAACTCATCGCGCGGCCGCTCGGATAAGCGGCCATCCCAATCCTTTGACGAGGCTTCCTCAAACGCGAATACAACCTCACCTGCAAGTTCCAGCGAATATTTAGCGATAGAAAGTTCACTTGCAATACCGGCAAAATGCTCCAAGGTTTCCAATGCGCTCAAAACTCCTCCCTGCTTAGAAATCGAAGGCTTGGTGGTGCCGCTAATAATCGCGATGTGTTGGTCAGCCATTATTTGATGAACGGGTGAGTAATCCTCTCCCGTTGATGTGTTTGCAGCATCAAAACCAATGGAATTTATCAAAATTTTATCCGTAATTCCACACCTATCTGTCACCCAAACCAAGCCATCTTGAAAGCGGGTAATTATACCTTCATCTATCATTTTTTATGCTCCTTGAGAACCGAGTTTCGTCATACATTCAGATATCCAACTCAATAAATATGAAGAGGCCGCATCCAGCAACATACAAGATAAAAAGAATCCCAAAATATGAGATTTGATTGTATGGAATGTTGGGTAAAGAATTACCGGCCAGCACAATATCATATAATTAGGGAAGGATATTTGGTTTCTGCTCAAAACCTCTAAACTAGTTCTCGACATGAAACACCTTACCGAAACCAATGACAGGGTTACAAACAGCAATCCCAAAATGACGCATTGAGCGAACTGAGGATCACTAATAAGATACCCCACAACAGCAATGGAACATGCTAGCCAAACAAAAACACGGAGCTCAATACTGAAATGTTTCATCATGTCATCATTTCCAATGAGATCGGTCGTTGCGTATGCTGGCCGGAAAAGAAAGTGGCTGATTTACAGATTGCTATCCGCGTGGCATGTGGTGAATTCGCACTGGAGCTTGCCCAAACGCTCTTACAAGACTCGCACAAACAGAAAGTCACGCGAGGAAATCTAATAGAAGAAGCGCAAATTTCGTATTCTTCGTGCGTCTTACTAATTGTCAAAAACTTATCAGCCACTCTAGGCATATTTTTCATTCAAAAATTTCTTTGCAAGCATAACGATACTTATTAAACCACCTTACACGTATAATATAATTTAATTTGACGCACACGTCAAACCGTTTCTCTAAGTTTATCCAATGAGAGCGAAAGCCTGAGCCTGATTACTATTATGCATTCAGAACTTTTGCGACAACGTTTTTTTTTGGGGGGGGGGCGGTGGCTAGCCGACTTGGCGAAGTGTTGATTGCTCGGACGCTGCGTACTCAGATTGACGCAAGATCCACACGATCTGGGCTTTTGGCAGGCTGGGCTTTTGGCAGGCTGGGCTTTTGGCGGGACTGTCTGATCCACGCCTCAGCCGCGCAATCGCTACCATCCACAAACGGTGGATCTGGAAAGTAGCGGAAATGAACTTTTACTTGTCAGACTAATTAGAAATTACCCCGGCGATGTCATCATGTCAGCAACGCCCTCTTGAGTTGAACCCATTCAGCGAGGTGACGGGATGGTTATTACAATGCAAAGTCTCAAAGACTTGACCGTCAAGGTTGTCTAATCAAGCGTCAACATGGGCGGCGTTTCCGACTTGTCGACAAGTTATATCCGCGCAACTTTCAATATATTGCTGGTGCCTTCGTCGTGTTCCCAAGGGCGATTCAATTTAAAGCGTGCTTTCAGGAACTCGACGAAAACTCTCAAATTTGGCGCCATCCCCCGGTGCGGCTGGAACACGACGTTGAAATCGACAGAGGGCCCGGCATACTCGGGAAGCATTCGAACAAGCCTACCCTGGCGTAGATAATCATGGGTCATCCATGCCGGTATCAGTGCAACGCCAAGGTCATCCAGCGTCATGCGAAGCAGGGCTTCATGGTCCTTGACCGAAAGACGCGGCGTGATCCTTTTTTGAATTTCCTGGGTGCCGTTGTAGATCGTCAATTCAGCCGGACCCAAAGTGATTGTACTCGACAAGAACGCGTGCTGGCACAAGTCATCAGGATGAAGCAAGGCCGGGGCAGTGGCCAGATACGAGGGGCTCGCATAGAAGTACTGGGTAGAAGATCCCAATGAAATGGCACACAATGTGTCGTCCTCAACTTCGCCCTTTCTAACCGCAACATCGCAACGCTCTTCGCGCAGATCGACCTTTCGACTTGTGATGGTCAGGTTCAATTGGACATCGGGATAGGTTTTCATGAACTCAGGCAGCAAAGGCAGGATGAATGCCCGGCCCAGGGTTTCGGGTAAGCTGACATTCAGAACACCACTTGGCTTGGAATGCATTGCCTTGATCGCATGATCCGCGTCACTTGCCCCGGCCACCAGCCGCGCGCAGTGTTCGTAATAAACCCGCCCGCTTTCGGTCAGGGTAAGTTTTCGGGTGGTGCGGTGCATCAGTTTGATGCCCAGACGTTCCTCTAGCAGGCCGATCCGGCGGCTTACGTTGGATTTCGACATCTGCAGCTTTTCTGCAGCGGCGGAAAAACTGTTCTGCTCTACGACACCGGCAAAGATTGCCATATCCGTCAACAGATCCGCTTCCATTTGGTTCTCCCACACTCCCAAAATCTCATTGTTCGATATTCAGGACAAAGTGTTTAGTCAACCGTGTATTGTTTAGATGTAGGGAAAGTCGTATGCAGAATAAGTCGTCTTTTTTGTCGTGAAGGCCTGTCGGCTTTCAACAACGAACACGTCGACCAGCGGCCTTGTGTCGTGAGAAATGCGGAACTGGAATCCGCTTTGAAATTCTTGGGAGGAATTCATGAAGTTAACCAGATCATATCTGTCAGCAACCGTTGCCGCGCTCGCGGCCAGTTTTGCACTATCCACCACGCCAGCACAGGCGGTTGAATTACCGTGTACCACGGCCAAACTGATCGTGCCCTGGGGCCCCGGCGGCGGGACTGCCGTTATCTTTGGTATTTTCGAACAGGCCATCGCGGCCTCGGATGCTCCGACCAAAATCAAAGTCGTGACCATTCCCGGTCAGGGTGGAGGAGCGGGCGCAAAGGAAGCGTATGCAGCCAAGCCCGACGGTTGCACCCTGTTCGCCATTCACCAGCACCTTGTCGTCAACTACATCAACGGCGTAACAGACTTTAGCTGGGATGGGTTTGAGCCGGTCGCAATGGTGACCGACACGCCAGAAATCCTCGGTGCAGGTGGTCATGTGGAATACAATGACCTTGAAGGTATGATTGCCGCAGCCAAGGCAAATCCCGGAGGCATTCCAACGGGCGTTTCAATGGGCGCAACCAGCCATTTCCTTTGGATCATGTTTGGGGCCAAGACCGGCACCGACTTTGCCTATGTACCGTTCCAAGGCGGCACCGCTGGCCGGATCACTGGTCTGCTGAACGGGTCCATCGATCTGGGTGGCATCAACATGGCCGCAGCCCGCACCCAACGCGGGGACGGGGCGCTTAAGGCGTTCGCTATCGCCGCGGATGAGCGTAGTTCGCTGATCCCCGATGTTCCGACGCTGAAAGAAATGGGTATCGACATGACCTATTCTTTGACGCGTGGCATCATGCTTCCCAAAGGAACGCCACAGGATATCGTCGATTACTGGGCTGGGGTCTTCAAAGGCCCGACAGAAGACGCGGAATTTGTAGCGCAGCAAGCCGCCAAAGGGACCGCGGTGGTTTACCTCGCGCCCGAGGAATACGCTGCTTGGTGGAAGGACACCGAGGTTGAGTTCCTTGATGCCGCCAAAGAATTGAAAGTGGGCCGCTTCCAGTAAGCGCCTGATGCCCGCGCCGGTTGTCGGCGTGGGCAAACCTATTCTCGGAGTGTGTCATGACTCTTAATCGCGATTTCTTTGTTGCGGTCTTCTTTCTTGTGCTCTCGCTGGGAATGTATGCCACAACTTACACACTGCCAGAGCCGATGTTCAATCAACTGGCGTCTTGGACTTGGCCAAGGATCATCCTTGTTCCCCTTGGGTTTTTGTCGCTGGTGCTAATGCTTCAGTCCCAGAAATCGGATGACGAAACGGTTTCGTTCTCGACCCTGCGACAGTGGCTTGTGGAAAATTCAAACCCCTTTGTCTGCTTCGCTCTATTTTTCGGCTTTCTCTTGTTCATGCCAGTTCTGGGTATGCTAATTGGCGGGTTAATCTATGTTTTCCTGACGCTTTCGGTGCTTGGTGGATGGACACCCCGTCTCCTTGCGCTGCACGCAGGAATCTCGGTCGTATTTGTGTTTGGAATGTGGGCGACCTTTTCGCTGGCGCTGGGTGTATTGCTGCCGGAAGGCACGATCCTGAAGGTATACTGAAATGTTCGAAAATATCGCACTAGCCGCGCCAGAACTCTTCACGATCAACACGATGATGTTGATGATGGCGGGCACCTTTGCGGGTCTGCTGGCCGGTGCAATCCCCGGCTTTACGATCGCGATGGCCGTGGTGCTGGTTCTGCCATTCACATTTACCATGTCGCCGGTTCAAGGCCTGGCGACCATGATTGCAGTCTATGTCGGCGGACTTTCCGGCGGCCTGATGTCCGGAATCCTGACCGGCATTCCCGGCACGCCTTCTTCGGTGGCGACAACTTTTGACGGTTATCCGCTGGCGCGCTCGGGCAAACCCGGCCTGGCGCTTGGCATTGGTGTCTGGTCCAGCTTTTTCGGAGGTGTTTTTGCGGCTATTGTCCTTATGCTTGTCGCGCCACAACTTGCCCTTATTGGGCTTGAATTTCAGCCGGTCGACTATTTTGCTCTGATTATTTTTGCGCTCACCGTAACGGCGAGCCTTTCCGGAGATCAGATGGTCAAAGGTTTGATGTCAGGCCTGCTTGGACTTTTGGTTGCGACAATCGGTTCGGATGTGGTGTTTGGTCAGCCGCGGTTTACCTTCGGGTCTGACAATATCGAGCAGGGGTTTTCTTTCTTGCCGGTGCTGGTCGGAATCTTCGCCTTTGGTCGGCTTCTTGGCGACGTCAAAAGCAAGGAAAAGGCGCATCAACCGCTGGGGGGCGATACCCATGTGGTGCACATCGACTATATCGGCTCGGCCAAAGAGGTGCTGCGACGCTGGGGCAATGTGCTGCGGTCCTCGACGATCGGGGTCTTTGTCGGGGTTCTACCGGCAGCCGGCAGCACGATTTCCAATATCCTGGCCTACGATCAGGCCAAGAAGACATCGAAGGAACGTGACCAGTTCGGCAAAGGTGCTATTGACGGTATTATTGCACCAGAGACCGCCAACAATGCCACGGCTGGTGGAGCGTTGATCGTGATGATGGCGCTTGGGCTTCCGGGCGATATCATGACTGCGATCATGCTGGGTGCGCTGTTGATCCATGACGTGATCCCCAGCCCGTCGTTCATCACAGATGAACCAAAAATCGCCTATTCGATCTTTCTGGCCTTCTTCGTTGCTAACTTTATGATGCTTGCGCTTCAATCGGTCACTCTCAGAGGGTTCGTGCTGATCACTCGGGTCAAACTTTACATGCTGACCGCTGTGATCCTGTTTTACTGTGCGCTTGGCATGTTTGCCCTGAATAACGTGTCATGGGACATGTGGACGCTGTTCTTCTTTGGCATTCTCGGCTTTTTCATGCGTGCCCTCGGATTTCCCATCGTGCCGCTGGTACTGGGTGTTGTGCTGGGGAAAATCGCCGAAGCACGGCTTAGCCAGGTGTTTGCGCGCTCTGATGACATCACAGTGTTTCTCAGCCGCCCATGGTCACTGTTTTTCCTGATCCTCGCGTGTTTCTCGCTGGTGTTCCCACTCTATCAAAAGCAGGTGGGCAAAGCCGCATGGACAAGGTTTTACCCTCCGGTTTTGCTTGTCGTGATGGCGTACCCTGTTTTCCTGATGCCCGGAACCATCCGGCCTGTTGTCGCTGTATTGATGGCGCTGGCGGGTCTGGTTCTGGCTGGCATTCAAATCAAACGCGGTCATGTACCGCAGCAACCCGAGTAGGACGAATAATGGATCTTGGAATTAAGGGTAAGACCGCGCTTGTGATGGGCGCCTCACAGGGGCTGGGAGAAGCAATTGCGGAAAAGCTGGCCGCAGAGGGTGTGAACCTTATTCTTGCGGCCCGCAATGGCGAGGCGCTGGATGCAAATGCTAAACGGTTCAGCGAAACCTATGGAATAGATGCCAAAGGTGTCGTCGTGGACCTTTCAGACACAGACCTGACAGCCGCTTTTGCTGCGCGCGTTCGTGATGAGTTCAAGCCAGACATGCTGGTTGCAAATGCTGGCGGTCCACCGCCTTCGGTTTCGACCGGCATAGATCAAGAAGTCTGGCGGCATTCGACGCAAATTTTGCTGTTTTCAATCATACAAGTGACCGAAGCCGCGGTTGCTGCGATGAAAGAAAAAGGCTGGGGCAGAGTTTTGGCAATCGGCTCTTCAGGTGTGATCCAACCGATCCCCAATCTTGCGGTTTCGAACACAGTTCGCGGAGCTGTCGCCGGGTTTTGCAAAACCCTTGCTGGCGAAGTTGCGGGGGATGGCATTACCGTCAACATGATCCTGCCCGGCAAGATCGACACCGCTCGTGTGGGTCAGCTGGACACCGCACGTGCCGGACGTGAAGGCAAAACGCTAGAACAGGTTCGCAGCGAAATCGCCGCCTCTCTTCCCATCAAACGTTATGGCCAGCCTGAAGAATTTGCGGCCGTGGCCGCGTTTCTGCTGTCTGAACCCGCTGGCTATGTGACCGGTCAAATGACGCGGGTTGATGGCGGGATGATCCGGAGTATTTGATCAGATGTCCAATAATGGTTTGAAAACCCTGGAAAAACCGGAGCTCAGGCTTCGTCATGGGGGCCGCATCCTGGCTGACCAACTGGCCATTCTTGGGGTTGAGAAAGTCTTTTGCGTCCCGGGCGAAAGCTACCTTGGCCTGTTGGATGGGCTGTATGATCACGCTAATGATATTGATGTCATCACCTGTCGTCACGAAGCCGGTGCCTCAAATATGGCGGACGCCTATGGCAAACTTACCGGAAAGCCTGGCATCTGTGCCGTGACCCGTGGTCCGGGTGCAACCAACGCATCAAATGGGGTGCATACGGCGTTTCAGGACAGCACACCAATGATCCTTCTCATAGGTCAGGTGGCGCGCAACATGATGGACCGCGAGGCCTTTCAGGAAATCGATTATCGCCGGATGTTCGGAGAGATGGCAAAATGGGTCGCCCAAATCGATGATATTACCCGCATTCCCGAATACCTGTCACGTGCCTGGCATGTGGCGCTTTCGGGTCGTCCGGGCCCTGTGGTTCTGGCGCTTCCCGAAGATGTTCTTAGCGAGTACGCCGAGGTCGCTGATGCGCGACCCGTCCATATTGGTCAAAGTTCACCGCAAAGCGACGCCATGGCACAATTGGGCGAGATGCTGGCGCAAGCCAAAAAGCCCTTGCTTGTGCTTGGTGGCCCAGACTGGAGCGCGACGACGGCCAAACTCGCCGCCCAGATGGCCGAACGGTTCGACCTGCCCGTTGTCACGTCATTCCGGTGTCAGGATTACATCGACAATGGGCATCCAAACTATGGAGGGGTCATTGGCATCGCTCCGATACCGGAACTTCGGCGAAAAATACGCGAAGAGGTGGATTTACTGATCACCATCGGCAGCCGCTTTGGTGAAATGACAACCCAGGGTTATACGCTTATCGACAGCCCGATCCCGCAGATGCAATTCGTCCATATCCATCCCGGTCCCGAGGAACTGGGGCACGTCTATGCGCCAGACCTTTCAATTGTGTCGTCTCCCGAGAGCTTTTTTCGTGCGGCTCTTGAATTACCGGTGCCGGATATTGGCTGGCGTGACTGGACCGCGGGCTTCCGGCCCGACTTTGAGGCCTACCTTGAGCCGACCGAGGTTCCGGGTGATCTGAACATGGGAGAAGTCATCCGCCATTTTTCGCAGACCTTGCCAGATGACACGATCTACACAAATGGTGCTGGCAACTACTCGGTTTGGCTGCACCGGTTTCACGCTCACCGCCGCTACCGGACACAGCTTGCCCCTACTAGCGGTTCAATGGGTTATGCAGTGCCAGCAGCCATAGCCGCCAAAGTTCAGCACCCCGACTGTACGGTGGTATGTGTGGCCGGTGACGGATGTTTTCTGATGACGGCGCAGGAACTTGCGACAGCAAAGCAGAATGGCCTGGCGATCATCTATCTGGTCGTCAACAATGGCATGTTCGGTACGATCCGCATGCATCAGGAACGCAGCCACCCCGGCCGTGTGATTTCGACAGATCTAAACAATCCGGATTTCGTCACCTACGCCAAAGCGTTTGGCATTCCGGGCGAGGTTGTGACACGCACAGATCAGATTGCGGACGCTCTAAGCCGCGCACACGCTTCTGTCGATGGCTACCTTATCGAGCTTCAGGTAGACCCCGAAGCACTGACCCCAACACAGACCCTTTCCGCCGCGCGCAAGCAGGGCGAAGCGGCACAGAAAAATTAGTCACATGATCGTCGAAGAACGCATCTACTCGCTCAATATCGGGGCAGTACCCCAATACCTGAAGCAATACGAAGAAGAAGGGCTTGCCATCCAGCGCCCGATCCTGGGCCGGATGGTAGGCTATTTTTCAACCGAAATCGGGCCGTTGCACCAGATCGTGCACTTGTGGGCCTATAAGGACATGCAGGAACGCAGCGAACGTCGTGCCCGCCTGACGGCTGATCCGCGTTGGATCGAATATGCCAAGAAAACCCACCCTTTGCAGATTTCACAAGAGAACAAGATCCTGCTCCCTGCCCCTTTTAGCCCATGGGCGACGGATGATCCCGCACTGGACATGGCAACCAATACCTGACTGAGGAAAAACCAAATGATTGATCTTTATACCTGGACAACACCGAACGGCCGCAAGGTTTCGATCTTGCTGGAAGAGCTTGGCGTCGATTACGAAGTACACCCGATCAATATCGGGCAAGGAGACCAGAAAACGCCCGAATTTCTCGAAATTAGTCCCAATAACAAGATTCCCGCCATAGTCGACCGCGACAATGGGTTAAAGCTGATGGAATCCGGCGCGATCATGTGGTACCTGGCTGAAAAGTATGGCAAATTCTTGCCCGCTGGTCCACTTGACCGGATCAAGGTCATGGAGTGGCTGATGTGGCAGATGGGTGGTCTTGGGCCGATGGCTGGCCAGTCACACCACTATCTTCATTTCAATCCGGGTAAGGCGGAATATGCCGAAGAGCGTTTCAAAGCCGAGGTGCAGCGTCTGTATCGTGTTCTGGATAAGCAGCTTGAAGGACAGGATTATGTCTGCGGCGAATATACTATTGCGGACATGGCCTGCTGGCCATGGGTTTCGCGCTATGAGTGGCAGCAGATCGATCTGACTGATTATCCAAATGTACGAGCCTGGTATCAGCGACTGCTTAAACGCGAAGCGGTACAAAAAGGATATCACGTGCCTAAGGTGATGGGTGAAATCCCCACTGGCTAAGCCATATCTGACTTGAAGGAGATTCCATGGAAAGAACGACGCTTGGACGAACCGGATTGTCGGTAAGTGTTGCGGGATTGGGCTGCGGAGGACATTCGCGGCTTGGCCAGTCCCATGGACACAGTACGCAACAGTCGGTTGCCGTGGTGCGTGCGGCAATCGACGCAGGTGTCAATTTCATCGACACCGCAGCGGCATACGGGACCGAGGGTATCGTGGGCCAGGCAATCAGGGATTGCCGGGATCAAGTGGTGATCTCTTCGAAACTTGGTGTGGTCAAGCCAGGCACGAACCATTTGGGGCAGGATTTCCTGAGTGCGGCAGAATTCGTGCAACTGGCCGAACAAAACCTCAGACGGCTGGGCACGGACCGGATCGACATATTTCATCTACATGGGGTGGCGCATTCTCAATACGCCTATTGTGAACGCGAATTGGTGCCCGCGCTTCATAAGTTGCGCGAACAAGGAAAAATACGATTTCTTGGTTTGACTGAACGGTTTGTCCAAGACACTGATCACCGGATGTTAAGGCAGGCCCTACAAGACGACCATTGGGACGTTGTGATGACGGGATTTAACCTTTTAAACCCGTCGGCCCGGTATTCGGTTTTGAAACAGACACAGAAAAAGAATATTGGCACGTTGATCATGTTCGCGGTCCGACGCGCATTAAGCCAGCCCGACGCGGCCATTGCCGTCGTTCAGGACCTTGTTGCCAATGGCATGGTTCGTGGCGATTTAATGGACCCAGAGAATCCGTTGGGCTTTCTTTCGGAACCCGGTGTGGCAGACAGCATCGTCGAAGCAGCATATCGTTTTTGCCGTCATGAACCAGGTACGCATGTCGTTTTAACAGGAACTGGTTCGACCGAGCACCTTGCCGAAAATCTTGCTGCGATCGGAAAACCAAAGTTACCTGAGGCGACTTTGATGCTTTTGCAAAACCTGTTTGGACAAGTGGACAGCATTTCAGGCAACTAAACGCTTCATAGGCCAACAGACCATTCAATCGGTGACTGAACATCGCTTGCTGGGGGATCTGCCTGACATTGTTTTGAATCAGGTACCTGTCTAGAACTGACATTCCAAGATGAATAAACCAGCATTGTAGTCGTTGGCATAGACCAAACCCTCAGCCGAAACCGATACATCGCAAGACTGGATAATTCGAGGCCGGTCAGGGCGGTGGTCCATCAGCCGGTTTGGTGCCGGTGGCACAAAGGCCGCGAGTTCCTTTGGTTGATAAGCATTGCGAATATCTGTCACGCGAATGCCGGCGTTCTGGTAAGTCGAATAAATTGTATCCGAGCTGACCAAACCATCTGGTCGGTTCTCGTAGATATTGTGTGGCCCAAAATGGGCGCCCTTGTTCACATAGTCTGCTTCGTCCGGCGTCGGGAATGTTGAAATACTGATCGGGTTTGACGGCTCTCGTATATCGAACATCCAGATATATTTGATTCCATCTTCACAATTATCAAGAACCGCCTCGTCTGCGACGACCATAAGATCACGATCAGGCAACGGAAGACAGTTGTGCGTTCCACCACCGTAAGGTGGCGACCAGTTACGGTGGGTGATCAGGCTGGGTGCAGTACGATCCGAAATGTCCATCATCACCAGACCTGCATCGCGCCAAGCCCCGTAAGCCGTGTCACCGTGAACGATTGCGTGATGCAATCCACCGCGCTGATTTTCCTGCGTTGAAACTTCTCCACCTGCAGTGTGCATTCCAGGCAGCCAATATCGTCCCGCCTCTTTTGGGTTGGTCGGGTCGGCCATATCGATGGTCATGAAAATGTAATCGGTGTAGCCGTCCAGAAGCACCGAAGCATAGGCCCAGCGGCCACCCACATACCACAAACGATGAATGCCGCCGCCATCAACGGGCATAAAGCCGATCTTGCGCGGTTCGGCCGGATTGGCAATGTCATAGACAGCCATACCGGCAGTCCAGTCTCGGACCGGAGCAGACGCTGCGTCGGCGGTGCCTACCTTTTTGCCCAATGCGCCTTTGTAGTATTCTCTTTCATCCTGAAATTCAGCAGAGGCGAACATGTCCTTTGCGTTGATGACAAGCAGAATATCGCCGTGGGTCTGCAAATGAATGTTCCAGGTATTCGCCGGTGCGGGAACATAATTGACCGGCTTAGGATCTCGCGGGTCGCGCACGTCAATCACGCTGAACCCTTTGGAAAACATGTGTCCGACAAAGGCAAAACCCTTGTTAATCATCAGCTGGACGCCATCTGGACGGCCACCCTGATCTGAAAAACCAATCAGTTTCATGTTCTTGGCAAAGTCTGGCTTTGGCAGGTCTTGGCTGGCCATGTTTTGATCTCCTTACGTCCGGTTTCGTCTGTCTCTTTGTTTTTGAGCAGGTTTACCCTGCAGTCATGTCACGCAAGCACCCGCCGCACGTTCACTGCCGCAACTTCGGCAATGCGTCGGTTCGATTCCTGTGTGACGCCCGCAATATGCGGTGTGAGGATCAGATTTTCGACGCCAGCGAACAAGGCGCAGGTGGTGGCATTGATCGGCTCTACATCCAACGTATCCAGTGCCGCACCACCAAGCGCCCCGGAACGCAAAGCCGCAGCACATGCGGCTTCATTCACGATACCGCCGCGTGCAGAATTGATCAGAATGGCACCCTGCTTCATTTGCGAAAATTCGGGGGCATCAATCAGGTTTCTGGTTTCTGGCAACAACGGACAGTGCAACGAAATCACGTCAGACTCGGAAATAAGGGGGTTCAGCTCAACGCTGCGGACGTTGCTCCAGGCCGACGCATCGTCGGGCATCATTGCATCATAAGCGATGACTTCCATTCCCATGGCTTGCGCCTTGGCGCCAACGACCTGGCCAATTGATCCAAACCCAACGATACCCATAGTGCGGCCAGCAAGCTCGACTCCACTGGTGAATTTTGGCCGCTCCCAAGCTCCTGCCACAACATCCGGCGTGGCATAGTACGCCGGACCACGCAAAAGGATCATTGCCGTGGCAATGACATATTCGGCCACTGATGCCGCGTTTGCACCGATTGAGGGGCAGACCTCGACGCCACGCGCTTTGCAGGCTTTCAGGTCAATATTGTCGAGCCCTACACCCATGCGCGCCACGATTTCCAGTTTCGGCGCTGCCTCTAACAATTCGACATTCACCTGTGTGGCGTTGCGAACGATAATCGCCCGCGCATCCGCAATTTCGGACAAAAGCTTGTCGCGGTTTCCCCACAGGTCCGGGTCCCAGTGGACATCATAATCTGCTATCAAGCCTTCAGCTGTAGGCTTGTCCATGAATTCGCTGATCACGACATCTGTCATGTTTAGTTCCCTTTATTGTAACGACGAACCGATGGCCGAAAATCCGAGCCTACAGGAACTCGCGATCTTTGTTGCGGGGATGCTCCATCCCATACCCATGCACCGCACGGTATCCGTCATGCCATCTCCCGAGGAATTCCAGCAGAATCCAGGTTGCCAGAAACGCCAGCGGGATAATAAACATCAGACCGGTCAAAACCGGCATCGAGTATTGCATCAGTCCGGACCCGACCGCTCCTACAGCGAAGAAGCTGGTGAAATAGCCCGAAGTCTTGTGGTAGGCCTCAAACATTCGACGCCGCGGCGTGTGGTCATATTGGTCCCCGCGCCAGCTCGCAGGATCGTTGAGGTCGGCATTGTTGTAATATTTACCGCCATGGGTGCCACGCATCCACGCCGAGACAACCTGCAAGCAGCCCATAGCAACCGTCAACATACCAAACATCGAGTGGACCGATCCGCTGAAACCACCGCTGACAATCAACGCAACAGCAACGCCGCCCAGCGATAAAAACACAGTGAGATAAAGGCCTAGCCGGTGAACATTGAACCACCACCATTGTGGATTTGAATAGCTGATCTTTGACTGCAACCCAAATTCCGAAGGCTTTGGTTTAAAAAACCGCATAACGAGAATGCTAAATGGAACCAAAACCATCCAAAGGGTAAACATAAGGATTGCGTGGTAATTCCAGTGGATCTGGATCGTCATGTCCAGAAAGCCCACATACATTTCAGTCGGGATATGGGATGGTAAGTCGCTCATGTCTTTTGCCTCTTTCTGGAATTCGAGCGGGGCCTGGCATTAGCCTCAAATCGTTTCTTGATGTGCCAGCCGCCAGGTCAACCGAAGGCGGCGTGGTCACCTAAAATCTCATGGCATCGGAATTTCGGTCGCAAATTTTGGAATATGATATCCGGCTTGGGTCGCAGGCCGTTCAGCGATTCGGACATACCAGTCGCGGACATTCGGGTATTCGTTCAGATTGATCTGCTGCCAATCGTGGCGTGCTGTCCAGGGGAACATTGACATGTCGGCAATGGTGTATTCGCCACGCCCCTCGCCCGCCACATAGTCCCTGCCTTCAAGTCGAGTGTTCAGAACTTTATAAAGCCGCCGCGCCTCGGTCGAATACCGTTCTTCGGCGTACTCGGATTTGCCCGCGTTGTATTTTACGAAGTGATGGACCTGTCCCAACATCGGCCCCAAACCACCCATTTGCCACATCAGCCATTCGACCATGCGCCAGTATTCTGGCCCCTTTACCTGAAACCGGTCATATTTGTCGGCAAGATACATCATGATTGCGCCTGTCTCCATCAGCTGCATGCCAGTGTCGTGGTCGACAATTGCAGGGATGCGGTTATTTGGTGCAATCTTCAGGAAATCTGGCGCGAATTGCTCGCCCTTGGAGATGTCGATCGGGATGACCCTATAGTCCACCCCCAATTCTTCGAGCAGCATCGATACCTTGCGCCCATTGGGAGTAGTCCATGTGTAGAGGTCTATCATTTGGTTGGCCTTCATTTCAGGTGTCCGGCAATAAATTTTGATCGCGCTCGACGAGAACGCACAGTGGCTTACTAGCGTCTTTTTACGCTTTCTGGAAAGTGAAATCTTCGGAGATTTTCACGATATTGGTTGACCAATAGGTAATATCCAGACAATTTTTCTCCAAAAACTCACTAGTATTATGTGCTTTGTTAAGCTATTTTTATCCGATAGGCCAGAATCCTTTTGGCAAATCATTTTGATTGGTCCACTGTGCATAAGTCTTTTAGTTTTGGTTGACCAATACGGAGCGACGACAGCCCATGAAAAAGCCGTCAAAAATTACGAATACACCCACGCCTGACTGGCAAGGCGTCACCACCTCGCAGGACATGCCGATACCAGGCGAGATGCGCGCCTGGGTTCTGGGCGACCCTGAACAACTTGCGCTGACCACCAAGCCGGTGCCTGCTCCGGGTAAAGCCGAGGCTCTGGTGCGCATCGACGCCGTCGCGATCTGCGCGACCGATCTTGAGATACTCAAATACGGAACACCGGCGCTGATCGAAGGTGGCGCACCTTTCAACAAAAGCTTCACACCGGGCCACGAATACATGGGCACCATTGCAGCGTTGGGCCCCGGGGTTGATGAGTTTGCAATTGGCGATCGTGTAACGGTGGAAATTCACGCCGGGTGCGGTCAGTGCAAGCGTTGCCGGATGGGCATGTATACCTCGTGCCATAATTATGGCCTGAACTATGGCGATCACGATAAGGGGCATCGAGCCAACGGCTTCACGACCAACGGCGGTTTTGCCGAATATGCGATCAACAACATCAACACAATGATCAAAGTTCCCGACACGATGACCGACGAAGAAGCAACATTGGTCGTCACTGCCGGCACCTCTATGTATGGGCTGACCGAACTTGGCGGACTGGTCGCAGGCGAAAGCGTGGTCATCATCGGACCGGGGCCGATTGGGTTATTGGCCGTCGCTGTGGCCAAGGCACTGGGGGCTTCGCCAGTTGTTTTGGTCGGAACGCGCGAGAATCGCAATGCAATCGGGTTAAAGCTGGGGGCCGACCACACTATTGACGCCCGAAATGAGGATGTTGTGGCCCGGGTCATGGAGTTGACTGGCAAAGGCGCCGATTATGTCGTTGATTGCGCTGGTACGGAAACGACAGTTAACCAGGCCGTCCATATGACAAACAGAGGTGGGCGGATCTGTCTGGCTGCGTTCCCCAAACAGGCAGTGTCCTTCGATCTGGGCGCTTTGGCGGTCAACAACATCTACCTCTACGGCATCCGCGGAGAAGGCCGCTCGGCCACACACCGCGCCATGGCCTTTATGGCCGACAAACGTTTCGATGCACGACTGGTGCATACCCACACTTTCCCGATGGATGATCTGCCAACCGCGTTGCGGTATGCGCGCGATCGGGTGGATGACGCGATCAAAGTCGTGGTGTCGATGAGAAACATTTCCGATAGCGCCAAATCGACGGCGAAGTGACCTTAGAAAGAGACGTAACATGACTAAAGCCAAACGCGGCATTTATGCCGCTGCAGTTTCCCCCTTCAATGCAGACGGATCGCTGAACGCACCCGCACTGGTGCGCTATTGTCAGCATTTGATGTCACCCGCAGGCGGCTGCGATGGGGTCGCACCAACCGGCACGACCGGAGAAGGTACATCGATCGCCATGGCAGACCGGCTGGCCCTGCCCCGCGTATTTGCCGAAGCCGGGATTGAGACGGACCGGGTGATTTTTGGCACCGGGGCACCGGCAGCGGGGGATTGCGTTGCGCTGACTCTCGC
>PIVL01000001.1 GCA_003354145.1 Paracoccaceae bacterium | reverse complement strand
TCAATCAGACCAAACTGATAGGCTTCATCCGCTGTCAGTTTTTGCCCGCCCATCAGGATCAGTTTGGTTCTTGCCGGACCGATCAGTTTCGCCATGCGCCCCGGATCAGAGGGTTGCGGTAAAATCCCCAGCTTCATCACCGGATAAAAGAACTTTGCCGTCGGCACCGCAATACGCAGATCACAGGCCAGTGCCATGCCGTTGGCCCCACCGGCCAAGGTACCGTTCAAGGCTGTAATGGTCAGACCGGGCAGCGTAGCAATTGCTCCCGATAGACGTTCCCACAGATCGGATTTGGCGAGGCCATGATTCTGCACCTCGTCCAGATCCGCCCCCGCACTGAACACTTTGCCGACACCCGTCAGAATCAGCGCGCGGGCATGCCCGGCGCTTTCCATAATATCGACCAGCTCGACCAACATCTCGCGCGTCAGCGAGTTGGCCTTGTCCGGGCGGTTGATCGTTATGACCCACAGACCATCTTGCTGGGTCTGCTCAATCATGCCAGACCAATCCGGCCCAGAATGGCCTCGTCGCGCAAACTGATTTCGCTTCCGACAAATTCATCTGAATCTGGCGAACACATCCACAACAGCGCGCGGGCTGGCCATTCAGCGGAAATATGATCTTCCCAGGCCATTTGGCTGATCCGGTTGATGCCAGACGTTTTGATTTCGCGCTGCATCTGCGTGGCCACGGTTCCCGGAGACAGACCCATCGCCCGAATACCATTTTCGCTCTCTTCCTGATGCAGGCTCATGGTCAGCATAGCCGCACCTGCCTTTGAGGAACAATAATGGCTCCATGCTTCGATCGGGCCATGCGCAGCGCCCGAACTGACCGTCAAAATGGTGCCTCCACCGGCCTTTTGCATCACCGGCAAAGCCGCCCGCATGCCATAGAAAACACCTTTGAGGTTGATATCAATGGCGTGACCCCAGCCATCAGGGTCAGCGGTGGCCATCCGCGAGATTGGTTCGATGACACCCGCGTTTCCAATCAGCACGTCCAGCCCGCCAAATGTATCAACACAGGCCTGAACAGCCGCTTCTACGTCGCCATAGCTGGAAACGTCGCCCGCCAAGGCCAGCGCCTTGTCTCCGATCTCAGCTGCAAGCGTGTGCAGGCTTTCTTTGCTGCGGGCAAACAGGACGACATTTGCTCCGTTTGCGGCAAAAACTCGAGCTGCTTCAGCACCGATTCCACGGCTTGCCCCAGTGATTAGAACGGTTTTTCCAGTCATACTCATGTGTTTGCCTTTCGCTAACTGTTTGAGCCTGTGGTAATACCCTCATGGGAAAGGGTCCAGCCCTTACCCCTTGACGCCCGCACCCCAAGGGATGACGATGGCGCCGTAATTGATTGGGAAGGGTTTCAAATGTCTGTTCATTTCATGCGTGGCGGTTGTGCTGCGGTAATTTTAGCATTTTCGTCACAAAGCGCGTTGGCAGATTTGACAGCAAAAGATGTTTGGTCCGATTGGAAGGCCTATATCACTGGTATGGGTTACGAAATTTCGGGCACCGAAGCGATGTCGGGAAATACGCTGAAAATCACCGATATGGCATATACGATCAACGTGCCTGACGAAGACGTGACAATTTCCATGACAACCAGCGAAGTTTCGTTAATCGAAAATGGCGATGGTACCGTCAATGTCTCGATCCCAGACACGCAAATTTTAACGATTAACGTCGACACCAAAGATGATGACGACGCCAAAATCAAATTGAACTACGGGCAAAGCGGATTGGTGATGGTTGTCTCGGGCGATCCCGGCAACATGACATATGATTACTCGGCGAACAGCGTGAGCATTTCGCTCGCCTCGATCGAAGTCGACGGCGATATGCTGCCTGCGGACATGGCCAAGGCCTCTCTTACCGTGAATAACATTGTCGGCAATACCGTGATGACATCCGGCGAGACACGAACATCCGTCGGAACCATGACCGCTGCCTCGCTTAACTACGAAATTTCCGCCAACGATCCTGAAGGGGACGGCACGTTCCAAATGTCAGGGACATCAGAAAACCTGAGCGCTGACAGCAATTTCACTATTCCGGCCGCAATCGACAGCTCTGACATGCGGGGGATGTTGAATGATGGGATGGCCTTTGATGGCAAGTTTGGTTTCGGACCGGGGTCATACACGCTCAAAGGATCCGGAGATGGCGAAAGTTTTTCGGCAGACGGCTCATCGCAAGGTGGGTTTGTTAAGGCCGCAATGGACAAAACCAGCCTACTTTATGATTTCAGCATAAATAAGATGTCTACAGCTCTCATTTCTAACGAACTGCAGTTCCCTGTCTCGTTTGAAATCGCCAAATATGGTCTGAATTTGAATGTGCCCTTGGACAACTCAGAGGACCTTCAGGATTTTGCCTTTGCACTGACCCTGCAGGATTTCACCATGGCAGACCTACTGTGGAGTATTATTGATCCGGCAGGCACCTTGCCGCACGACCCGGCCACCATTTTGGTTGACCTCAAAGGCAAGGCGCAGGTCCTTGTTGATTTCTTCGATCCAAATATCGAAGAGATCATGATGTCAGCCGATACGCCACCTGCCGAGCTTCATGCTGTAACTCTGAACAACCTGTTGGTGTCTGCCGCCGGGGCAGAATTGTCCGGCAAAGGCGATTTCACTTTTGATAACGATGATCTGGTGACTTATGACGGCATGCCTGCCCCATCCGGAACGCTTGATCTGAAACTGGTCGGTGTCAATGGTCTGATGGACAAGCTGGTGGCCATGGGTCTGATCGGTGATCAGGAAGTCATGGGCGCACGGATGGGCATGGGAATGCTGGCTGTTACCGGTGAAGGCGAAGACACGCTGATCTCAAACATCGAGATGACACCTGATGGTCAAATTCTGGCCAATGGGCAGCGGATCAAATAGCCAAACTTTCCCGCGACCTAGCGGGGCCAGAACAACAAAAGAGGGCCGCCAATTGCGGTCCTCTTTTTTCGTGCAGGCCTTGCAGGTGGTTAAACAGGGGGATACCTCAGTTCTGAACGCAGATTGAAAGATACCAATGACACAGTCTCTTGCAGATATCAGCCAAGCCTTGTTGGACGCCGCCCGCAAAGCCGGGGCAAACACCGCCGATGCCATCGTGGTTCAGGGCACCTCGATTTCCATTGATGTTCGCGAGGGCAAATTGGAACAGGCAGAACGCGCCGAAGGCACCGATATCGGGCTGCGGGTCTTATTGGGTCAGCGTCAGGCAATTGTTTCGGCCTCAGACACCCGCGCCGAAACCATGACAGCCATGGCTGAACGCGCCGTTGCTATGGCCGCCGAGGCCCCCGAAGACCCGTATATTGGACTGGCCGACGAGGATCAATTGGCCTGCGATTGGGATGTTGAAGCGCTTGAACTTTGTGACCCATCCGATGAACCAACGCCGGAAACCCTTCAAGGCAGCGCGGTTAAAGCCGAAGCTGCAGGCATGGCCGTCGATGGTGTTACGCAAGTCCAGTCAGCAAGTGCCGCCTATGGCGCGCAAAAGTTTCACATGTCCGCAACCAATGGGTTTTCCGCCGGATACGCGCGGACCAGCCGGTCAATATCCTGCGTTGCTATCGCCGGGACTGGCACAGGTATGGAGCGTGATTATGACGGTGATATGCGCAGTTTCCAAAGCGATCTGCGATCGGCCAGCGACATCGGAACAACCGCCGGTGAACGCGCAGTGGAACGGTTAAATGCACGTAAACCCGCCACAGGAACCTTTCCGATTCTGTTTGACGAACGCATATCGGCATCGCTGATTGGCCATCTGCTGGCCGCCAGCAACGGCAGTTCTATCGCGCGCGGGTCGTCATGGTTGCAGGGTGCATTGGGCGAAACCGTTCTGCCCGATGACCTGTCTTTGATCGAAGATCCGTTTCGCCCACGAGTTTCCGGCTCGCGGCCCTTTGATGCCGAGGGCCTGCCAACACAGCGCCGCGCCGTCGTTGAAAACGGTGTTCTGACGGGATGGACGTTGGATCTGGCAAGCGCGCGGCAGTTGGAAATGGTTTCTACAGCAAATGCCGTGCGCGGGCCATCTTCACCCCCCTCGCCCGGCAACTGGAATCTGTCTCTAACACAGGGCAATCGAAGCCGTGCCGATCTGGTCGCCGATATGGGCACCGGACTTTTGGTCACGTCAATGATTGGCAGCACTATCAACCCGACAACCGGAGATTACTCCCGTGGTGCATCGGGGTTCTGGGTAGAGAACGGTGAAATCACTGGACCAGTTAATGAGTGCACAATCGCCGGCAACCTGCGCGACATGTTGCGCCGGATCATTCCGGCCAATGACGCCCGCACCTATCTGTCGCGGGTGGTACCATCGCTGCTGATCGAAGGAATGACACTTGCCGGAGCATGACCTTGCCCTGCTAGTAGACGCCGCATACGAGGCCGGCCGCATTGCCACTGGATTCAAGGGGCCAGCAGCACAAAGCTGGGACAAATCCGACGGTGCTGGTCCCGTGACCGAGGCTGATCTTGCAGTCAATACCATGCTCGAGCATCGGCTGCCCAAAGCACGGCCCGATTATGGGTGGTTGTCCGAAGAAACCGAGGACAGCGCCGAACGCCTGAGTAAAGATCACGTGTTCATTGTTGATCCTATCGACGGCACGCGCAGCTTTATTGCCGGGACAAAAACTTGGGCTCATTCCTTTGCCATCGCCAAACAAGGAATAGTGATTGCCGCAGTGATCTATCTGCCAATGCTTGATCTGATGTATACCGCCGCCGCCAATCAAGGCGCGTTTCTGAACGAAAAACCAATTCACCCTTCGGACCAGCCGAATCTGAACGATGCCAAAATTCTGGCCACCCGACACAATCTGGACCCGTCGCACTGGTCTGGCGAGGTGCCGGGGTTCAAGCGATCGCATCGCCCGTCGTTGGCTTACCGCATGGCATTGGTCGCGCAGGGGCGCTTTGATGGTATGATTACCCTGCACCCTTGCTGGGAATGGGACGTCGCCGCCGGTGATCTGATCCTGCGCGAAGCGGGCGCAATCTGTACCGATAAAACCTGCAAATCGCTGCAATTTAACAACCCGCATCCAAAGGTGAACGGGGTTGTTGCCGGTGGTGAAGCAGTGCATAGCCAGGTCCTGTCAGCCCTTCGTCCGACTTGACCCCTGACTTTAATGGCGTAATTTGCCAATATACACCTACCCGAAAGGACGCCAAATATGGCCCAACGCTTGCATCTCGTCTTTGGCGGTGAATTGATTGATCCGTCCAAAAATACGTTCAAAGACGTGAACGACATCCATATTGTCGGCATGTACCCGAATTATCAAAGCGCCTTTGAAGCCTGGAAATCCAATGCTCAACGCACCGTTGACAACGCTCATATGCGCTATTTCATTGCCCATATCCACCGTTTGCGCGACGAAGAAACCGAAATCTCCTCGACCGAAGAACTGGGTTGAATAAGTGAAACGCAATCTGAGCCTTAAAGCCTATCGGGCCTTATCCCGGCGCAAGGTTCAGTCTGCTTCCACACCGCATGCTCTGCGCCCACCCGGTGAACTTGTCTGGGCACACGCAACTTCGGAAACGCGCCTGTCCGCGCTGTGCGATCTGGGTGCGCGGCTGAAATCTCAGCGGCCGGGCCTGAGTTTGTTGCTGACAACTGATCCCCAGATGTTCCATCCGCCACAGCGTCTGCCGGATGGGGCCAACTGGACCTATCCGCTAATCTCGGACCATCCCGACATCGTGGGGCAATTTCTGGCCCATTGGCAACCGGATGCCGGGTTGTGGACAGGCGGACACCTGATGCCAAATCTGATCGGCATGGCCTCTGAGCAAAAAATACCATTGATCCTGCTGGACGCTGAAGCAAATGAATTTCAAACGCGTCAGCACCGTTGGTTCCGTGAACTGACGCGTACAAGTCTATTGTGTTTTCAGTCCATCACAACCAACGGCCCGGCAGCGGCCAAGCTGCTTCATAGCTACGGAATCCCGGACAACAAAATCATCATTTCCACACGCCTAAGCGATGGGGCACCACCAATGCCCTGCGATGAATACTCGCTGGCAATCGTCACTCAGTCCCTTGCAGGGCAACCTGTCTGGCTGGCCGCGAATGTGCAGGCCTCTGAAATCGACGCCATCATCAAGGCGCACCGAAATGCCATTCGGTTTTCGCACCGTTTATTATTGGTGGTGGTGCTATCCGACACCAGAGATTATGCCCAATTAGAATCTGCTTTGAGCTTCTCTGGCTTACGCTACTGCGACTGGCAGCCCGGATACATTATCGAGGATAACATTCAGGTTGTCATAGCCCGCACACCAGATGATTTGGGCTTGTGGTTTCGCGCCGCTCCACTGACGTTCATGGCAAGTTCGCTCGCCCCGGGTTCAAAAGGTTGTGGCCCGTTCGAGGCCGCAGCTCTTGGGTCCGCGATCCTTTATGGGCCATATGTCAGCGACCACCTCCCCGCCTATTCGCGCCTGGCAGCGGCAGGGGCCGCGCGCACGGTTCGCGATGCCGATGGTCTTGGCTCTGCCGTGGTTCAGTTGATCGCGCCGGATAATTCGGCAACTATGGCTTTGGCAGGCTGGGAAGTCGTAACTGAAAGCGCGCACCTGACGGATAGTCTTGTCGATCAAGTGCAGGACATTCTGGATCTCGGCGAGGCCAGCCTTGCGCGCTCCTGAATTTTGGAACACGGCACCGGAAAGCCCAAATTGGCGCGCGCGGATATTGTCGCCTTTGGCTGCGGTATATGCAGCTGGTACAGCACGCCGTTTGGCGGGTGACACCGGGATTGCGGCCGGTGTGCCGGTGATTTGCGTTGGCAACCTGAACGTTGGTGGAACCGGGAAAACGCCAACCGTTATGTGGATCGTCGAAATGTTGCGAAATGCCTACCACGAACCGCATGTGGTGACGCGTGGTTATGGCGGATCACTGAAAGGGCCGGTGCTCGTTGATCCATCGCGCCACCGTTCCAGTCAGGTAGGGGATGAACCCCTGCTTCTGGCGGCTTTTGCCGATGTCTGGGTCTCAGAAGATCGCGCAGCTGGTACACTCGCCGCTGCTAAAGGCGGCGCAACTGTGATTGTTCTTGATGACGGATTCCAAAACCCATCAGTGCAGAAGGATATGTCGATCATTGTGGTGAATGCCGCTCGGGGGTTTGGCAATGGCAGATGCTTGCCTGCCGGACCTTTGCGCGAACCCGTAGATGTCGGCCTGCGCCGCGCCGATCTGGTGTTATCGCTGGGGAACGAGGCCGACCAACAGGTCTTTGCCGAACAATGGGGTGCAGAGCTGACCGTTCCTCATTTGACGGGCGAAGTCACACCGCTGCAAACCGGAATGGACTGGAATGAGGCAAAAGTATTGGCCTTTGCTGGTATCGGGCACCCCGAGAAATTCTTTGCCACACTACGGTCATTAGGCGTCAATCTGATCCGAACCGAGGCGTTGGACGATCACCAACCGCTCACCAAGACACTGCTAAGCCGAATGGAATCCGAAGCGCGTGCAATAGGCGCGCAGCTGGTCACAACAGAAAAAGACGCCGTACGTCTTCCGCCGGAATTTCGCAGCAAAGTGATTACATTGCCGGTGCGATTACAGGTGCCGCAATCGGAATTGGTCCGAGACATGATTTTGAAAGTTGCGCCAGACCCTTCCTGAGCTGGCACATTATTCTGGGTTATCCTCACCCAGTTTTGGTGCGGGTCGAGTCAGCGCCAGTTCAGCGTCCGAGAACACAAACGGAGCACGCACACCGGGGACTCCGTCCAGTTCTATCTGCATCCCTCGCGCCACAACCTGCGGATCGCCCATCACCTCGTCCAGCGAATTGATCGGCCCGGCGGGCACGCCGACGCTTTCGCATGCCGCCAGCAAATCGCCTTTGGTCCGTTGCGCCGTTGCCCCGTTCAGCCGCGCGATCATCACGCGGCGATTGGCAATCCGGTCTTTGTTGGCGGCATAATCCGCAGCCTCGGCCATGTCATCCAGACCTAGCAGCCGGCACAACCGCTGGTATTGCGCGTCATTGCCAGTGGCGATGATGATATGCCCGTCTGAACAATCAAACACCCCATAAGGCGTCAGGTTCATATGCGCATTGCCCATCCGCCCCGGTGCCACGCCAGTTGTCAGATAATTCAGCGCCTGATTGGCAGTTACAGCCACGGCCACATCAAGCAATGACATATCAATATGCTGACCCCGGCCACTGCTTTCACGTTGATGCACTGCCGCCAAAATACCGGAAACCGCATAAACGCCAGTGAAGACATCAGTAATCGCCACCCCGGATTTCTGCGGCTGGCCATCAGGCTCGCCAGTGATCGACATCAAACCAGACATGCCTTGAATTATAAAATCATACCCGGCCCGATGCGCGTAAGGCCCGGTTTGCCCGAACCCGGTGATCGAGCAATAGATCAGGCGCGGGTTCAGCGCCGACAGGCTTTGGTAATCCAGCCCGTATTTGGCCAGACCTCCCACCTTGAAATTCTCGATCAGAATATCCGCGTCTGCCACCAGTTCACGCACCTGCGCCTGACCTTCAGGCGTGGTGAAATCAATGGTCACCGAGGCTTTGCCCCTATTGGTCGAATGGTAATAGGACGCCGACATATCGTCGCCCCGCGTCACAAAGGGCGGACCCCATGCACGGGTATCATCGCCACGCGGAGATTCGATTTTGGTCACCGACGCGCCAAGATCTGACAGCGTTTGACCGGCCCACGGGCCGGCCAGAATGCGCGCCAGTTCGACAACTTTCAGCCCATCAAGAGGAGACGCCATTATTTGCCCAGTTCAGCGTCCAAAATAGCTGAAAAATCAGCATAGGACTGATTGGGAACTTTTTTACCGTTAACGACAAAACTTGGGGTCGAACTGATATCGTCGGCCTCTGCGTTTTGCTGATACCAAGCCACAAGCGTCTGTGCCTTGTCAGCATCCTGCAAACACGCCTCGAGCGTTTCCGGTTCAATTCCCGCCAACAGGCCGATTTTTTTCAATCCATCAACGATTTCAGTAGGTCCGGCAGCGCGTGACCATTCCTCTTGGCCTTCAAACATCAGATCGGTGATACCAAAGAACTTCTCAGGTCCACCACAACGTGAAACAAGAGAGGCCCATAAGCTAAAGCGATCAAAATAAACTTCACGATAAATGAACCGCACCTTGCCGGTATCGATATAATCCTTTTTCAGCTGCTTGAATGGTCCCTGATGAAACGCCGCGCAATGGGGGCAGGTATAGGATGCATATTCGTACATGGTGATTGGCGCGTCGGGCGAGCCAATTTCCATTTCCACAATGGACGACGTATCGATATCAGCCGTGTCTTGGGCATTGGCCGCACCGATCAGCGGATTAACCGGAGTTGAGCCGGTTTTGCCTTGATCCATATACAAATAGCCGCCGACGGCAACGGCGACGACGGATGCGATTACTGGTATTAGTCGGGTCATGTCGAACTCTTTCTCAATGTTTCGTCTTGGATAGAATGTTACGGCCCAGATGTTCAAGCGCATTGCGCAACTCATCATCTTGAATCGGGCTGGCCACTGCCGCGGCTTTGGTTAGGGTCTGTTTGTCGGGGGCCTTGGGGGCCTCAGGTTTCTGCGGCTCAAACTGTGCCTGACCTTCGGCAAATCCGGTCGGTGCCGTCTGGGTAATCCGCACCCGCGAAATGGCGTTATAGCCATAGACCGCGTTCACCTTTTCGCGCAGCTTTTCCTTTTGCATTTCCAGCATCGGAGCCTGCGCCCCAGTGGTCAGCACCGTCAATGTCGCGCCAAACCCGCCGCGTGCGTAACCGACATTCACAGGCCGCGCGATAGCGGCAATGTCCGGCCCGGCGATTTCGGCCCAATGGGTCAACAGCCGCGATACCGCAAAGCCGCGATTCTCGCCAACATGACGGATTCGGTCGCCCAGCAAAGTCGCTGTGCGTTTAAATCCGCGTGTTGTGGAATTGCGAAATGCCATTAGTGGTTTCCCTGACTGTTGCCGCTATTGTAAAGGGCATGGTGGCAGGTGCCAGCGAAACCGTGAGAAAAGAGCATAAACATTGCGTGACGGCGACCCGGATATCAGTGACCTTATGTTGGATTGGTACGATAAACACGCCCGCGATTTGGCGTGGAGGGTCAGCCCATCGGATCGTATGGCCGATGTTGTTCCCGATCCTTACCGCATCTGGTTGTCCGAAGTCATGTTGCAACAAACCACCGTTGCCGCCGTTACCGACTATTTCCACCGATTTCTGGCCCGTTGGCCAACGGTCAGTGATCTGGCGGCAGCGCCAGATGGCGATGTTATGGGCGAATGGGCCGGACTTGGCTATTACGCGCGCGCCCGCAACTTGCTGAAATGCGCGCGTGTGGTGGCGCAAGATTTCGACGGTGTGTTCCCTGACACTTTCGACGCTTTGCTTAAACTGCCAGGAATTGGCCCCTATACCGCTGCGGCCATCGCTGCGATTGCCTTTGACCGGGCCGAAACTGTGATGGACGGAAACGTCGAACGGGTCATGGCACGGCTTTATGATATTCACACGCCTTTGCCCGCCGCAAAACCTGGATTAAAGGACAAGGCCAACGCTTTGACCCCGCAATATCGCCCCGGAGATTACGCTCAGGCGGTGATGGATCTGGGCGCTACAATCTGCACCCCAAAATCCCCCTCTTGTGGGATTTGCCCGGTTAAGGATCCCTGCCTTGCACGATCCACCGGAACCGCACCTGAATTACCAAAGAAAACACCGAAAAAACCCAAACCCACGCGGCATGGCATTGTCTATCTGGCCGAGCGCACCGATGGAGCGTGGCTGTTAGAACGTCGGCCAGACAAAGGATTGCTGGGCGGTATGTTGGGTTGGCCAGGATCAGACTGGAACGACGCCCCTATTGAAACCCCTCCCTGCACGGCGGATTGGGCGACATTGCCTGCCGAAGTGCGCCATACCTTCACGCATTTCCACCTGATCCTGCAGGTGAAAACCGCAGAAATACCGCTTAGCCACCCAGTAGAATGTGGCGCTTTTCTAAATAGACACGATTTTCGGCCGTCCGAACTGCCTACGGTAATGCGCAAGGCCTATGATTTATGGCGTGGGCAAACGCTCAAAAAGAGCGCATAATTCCCTTAGTCCAATTTGATAGACCGAGGCCCTGATGATTTCGACAGAACAGCTCTCACGGTGGCAAAGCGCGTTACCTTTCTGGCTCTCGTTTAGCCTGATTCCTTTGGTCTGGCTAAGCAGTCTGTACGGTGGCTGGTGGCTTTTGGCAGTGCCTGTATCCACCTGGTATCTGTTTGGAGCGCTTGATGGATTCTTTGGACTGAACTTAGAGAACGCCGATCTTGAGGCCACAGAAGAAGACCTGCATTGGTATCGCATTCTGACCACCGCGTGGGTGCCCGTTCAGTTTCTGATGGTCTTTGGGTTGATTTGGTATGTTGGCCATACTGATCATCTCTCAACACTGGAAAAGCTGGGGTTATTTTTTGGCGTCGGCGTGATTTCCGGCACGATTGGGATTAATTACAGCCACGAATTGATGCACCAAAAGGACCGGACAGAACGGTTTTTGGCCGATGTATTGCTAGCCATGGTGCTTTACTCACATTTCCGCTCGGAACATTTGTTGGTGCACCACCGCTATGTGGGAACACCGCGTGATCCGGTGACTGCCCGGTACAACGAAGGATTCCACCGTTTCTATCCACGTGTGCTGCGCGAATGTCTGTTGTCTGCGTTTCAGGCGGAAAAGGACATGCTGGAACGCAAGTCCCTGCCGTGGACCGATTCCAGCAATCCCTTCTTTCGGTATTGGGCGCTTCAGGGCGGAATGCTGGTTCTGGCGCTAATCCTTGGGGGTTGGGCTGGTTTGGGTCTGTTTTTGATGCAGGCAGGCGTGGCGATCTGGCAGTTAGAGCTGGTGAATTATGTCGAACACTACGGTCTGACCCGAAAGTATCTGGGGGATGGCCAGTATGAACATGTCATGCCGCGCCATTCGTGGAACGCGGCTCACAAAGTGTCAAACTGGCTGTTGATCAACCTGCAGCGCCATTCGGATCATCATTACAAACCCAACAGACGATTTCCATTGTTACAAAATTATACCCAGATCGACGCGCCTCAGCTGCCATATGGCTATCCGATTATGACCATGGTCGCGATGGTGCCGTCGCTTTGGCGCAGAATGATGAACCCACGCGTGCGCCGTTGGCGTGATATGTATTATCCGGAAATTACCGATTGGCGGCCGTATAACAAGGCCGCGTTGCCAATGCCGCGTTAACGGACCCAGACTTCGACCCGACGGTTAACCTGCCTACCCCATTCGCTGTCATCACAGGCCATTGGCAGGGCCTCGCCAAAGGCCGCTACGTTGATGTCGACGCGGTCAGTATTCGCGGTTTCGGCAGATTTCAGCACAGCATCGCGCACCGTATTGGCCCGCTTAAGGGCAATGCGCTGATTACCGGCTGCCGGACCCTCACCATCGCTGAACCCAACAAATAGCAACTGCCGTGCGTCATAAGTTCCGGCCTCAATCGCGCGGGCAAGCTGTGCGATGTTTTCGCGTGATTGGGCGTCTGGTCGTGTTGAGCCGGTTTCAAACCGGAACGACGTAGTCAATCGCGCCATCGGTTTGAGCGTCTGGATCATTTCTTGCAACAGCTCAAGCGGCACTTCTTTTCCAGCCGACTGGATCGCATTGGCAAAACGATCCCCTTGCGCATTCACGCTGATTTCTTCCGGTGCCTGATCAACAAATCCTGACCGACGCACCACAAATTGTGCTGCCGGACTTTGGATGTATCTCAGAAATTCGCGGGCCAATTTCGGTAACCGGCGCGCAGGCAGATATAGGAACATTGGCGATGTCAGTGGATAGTCTTCGGTTTTTATTGTACGGCGGCTGGCCGAAAGGGAAAAGTCACACGCGCCTGTCAACGTCAACGCCCGCGCCAGCCCGGTCTCGGCAAAGCTCGCCATACCTATGGCAAATGGATCAACCACAACTGCACGGGCCAAAGCGCTGCTGCGGGCGTAACGGTGAATATTTTCAGCAAGTTGCAGATTTGTACTTTGCAACAACCGAACCTCGACCGCCTGCGCCATTCCCGATCCAGCCTCAGGCAAATGTAAAGATATCGGTGCATCAGGGCCGCCAAGTTCGGTCCAGTTGGTGATTTCCCCGGTAAAGACCTGTGCCAATTGCGGAGTGGAAATACGGCGCACCGGATTGTCCGGAGCGACCACCGGCACCATCGCGTCCAGCGCCAAAACCCGACTTCGGCTATGGTCAGTCATATCGCCCATACCGGCTTTAAAGGCCTGAAGGCGCTCATCAGGTCGTATTTCACGCAGGGCCATGACAATATCAGCATCATTTGCCAGAAGTTCGGCGAAACCTTTGTCCGAATTAGTCACATGAAACACAAACCGCCCGATACGAAGGCCGGACTGAGACGAATTCAGCCTGTATTCAAACCGTGAATTGTCCAGCTCGGCCCGACTGGTCTGCAACCCATTGCGCCGGGCAAACCCTTCGATCAAAGCGGGCAGTAGGACCTCGGCCATTGTAGAGGATCCGGAAAATACGATCTCGGCGACAAAATGGGACAGGTTCGGACATCCTGGCCCGTCACACAACACACCTGAGCCATCAATGGTCAATTCGCCAAACTCGGTCTCAACACGATAGAATTCACCATCATAACCAAGCAATGTGCCGATGATTTCAACGGCCCCATCATGCGACGTCAAAGTGACATCCTGCGCCGCGCCAACGCGCGGTTGAATCGAAAGAAAAAGTGCGGCGAATATCGCCGCACATCGCCAAGCCATGTGAAACCCTTTTAACGTGGTTTAGTTGGCTGCAATCTTCATGTCATCGACAAGATTATTCAACACCAGAAAGTCACCAATTGTGGTACAATCTGGCACAGTCAGCACCAAATCACGAGTTCTAAGCCCGCCACCGCCGCCAAATTCGATAGTTTGCGCCGCCACGTCCTTGCCGCAATTGTCGGCAGTTACTTCGGCTTCGACGCTCATCGACACTGTTCCGGACTGCCGGGACACGCCGCGTGGGAACGTATAGACCTCGGCCAGATGTGGTGCCAATGCGTCCGCATCCCCTAGCCGAACGATAGACCCTTGCTGACTCGACGGCTTGGTATCGTCCATGCCAATCCAGATGTGGCCAGGCGCTCCGTAATCAGCGCCGAATTCACGAGCGTGGATCTGAAAGCCGCTTTTACCAACCCATTGCAACACAACACGATGATAGTCAGCCAGATCCGGAATCCGTGTCAACGCCACAGCGCCATTGCTAGAGGCTAATGCCACAATGAAAACTGCGTTCTCTGTCAGCGCTGGAACTGTAATCTCCAACTTGCCGGTTTTGTCGGTCGCATCAGTAAACATCATGCCGTTGTGGTGAACTGTCACCCGATCATTTCGGAAACACGGAGCCAACACAAACAAATCAACGTTTGCCATAGGAGCAGGTGTCGCCGTTACAGTCACAGCACAGGCCGAGCTGGACAAATCCGGCTGTGGCTCAACCAAACGCTGAGGAGCCATTGAGTCAGGCATCGCCGATGTCAGGGCAACTCCCCGAATATCCAACATTGTACCCTGATCAGGGATCGGGCCCATTACAGGCTTAACCACAACAGTTTGAATCGCTTTCACTGGCGCAACCGGCGTAGTTTCGCCATTTTGCACGAAGTAACCAATCCCTATGGCACAGAATATTGTGCCAAGCGACATCGCGATCTTTCGTATATTGGACATAAAACACCTCATCACCTTTTGGCTCAGGGTGCGTTATGCCGAAGAATAGTGGCCGTCTTTGGGAACCAATCAGGCGTGATTATGGCAACCAATTTAGACCAGTCGCCCGTGACAATGTTTGAATTTCTTGCCGCTGCCGCATGGGCACTGCTGATTTCGACCGGGATTGCCCCAGGTTTCGGGGTTGGATTCGTCAAACCCATCTGCAGGTTCGGTTGGCTCAGGCTCTGCCGCAGCCTCAGGCGCCTGGGCTTGCTGCACTTGCCCCTGCTGTGCGGCGACCTGCGCCTGCATCTGGCGTTGCTCTTCTTCGCTAAGCGGCCGAATTTGCGCCAGCGTCTTAGACACGGATTCGCGCAGCCCATCTAATAGTGACTCAAACAACTGAAATGATTCGTTCTTGTATTCATTCAGTGGATCACGGTTCGCATAGCCGCGGAATCCAACAACTGAGCGCAAGTGTTCAAGCGTCAAAAGGTGTTCACGCCATTTGGTGTCAATCGTCTGCAGCAAGACCTGTTTTTCGATATTGCGCATTGTGTCCGTGCCAAAAGCGACCGCCTTTTTGGCCATCATCTCGTCCGCTTCTTTGATCAGCCGTTCGCGGATGATTTCGTCATCCACGCCCTCTTCAGCAGCCCATTCCATGACTGGAACGTCAATGCCTAACTCTTCGATCACCTTGGCATAAAGACCTTCGGTGTCCCATTGATCGGCGTATGTCTTAGGCGGCATATAGGTGTCGATCAGATCATCAATCACTTGATGGCGCATGTCTGTGGTCACATCCGACAAATCGGCCGACCCCATGATTTCGCGGCGTTGACCAAACACAACTTTACGCTGGTCATTCATCACATCGTCGAACTTCAGAACCTGTTTGCGCATGTCAAAGTTCCGGCCTTCGACCTTGGCTTGCGCGCGTTCCAGAGATTTGTTGACCCAGGGGTGAATGATCGCTTCGCCTTCTTTCAAGCCAAGAGTTTTCAACACTTTATCAAGCCGCTCAGAGCCGAAAATCCGCATCAGATCATCTTCAAGGCTCAAATAGAACGACGTGCGGCCCGGATCACCCTGACGACCGGATCGACCTCTTAGCTGGTTGTCGATTCGACGGCTTTCGTGACGTTCCGAGGCAATGACAAAAAGCCCTCCCGCGTCGATGACTTTCTTTTTTTCCTCGGCATGCGCTGCTATTTCGGTTTTACGAAGTTCATCCGGATCAGCATCAGGGTTCTCGTCCAGAACAGCAAGAACCTTCATATCCACATTGCCGCCAAGCTGAATGTCAGTACCCCGGCCAGCCATATTGGTCGCAATGGTAACAGCACCAAATTTGCCGGCATCCGCAACAATCTGCGCCTCTTTTTCATGCTGACGCGCGTTCAGAACATTATGTTCCACACCCTCTTTTGTCAGCATTTCGCTAAGCATTTCGGACTTTTCAATCGACGTGGTACCCACAAGAGCCGGTTGTCCCTTGGCATTGGCCTTTTTGATCTCTTTGATCATCGCCTCGTACTTTTCGCGTACTGAGCTGTACACACGGTCGTCTTCGTCAATGCGGGCTACAGGCTCGTTGGTCGGAACGACAACCACGCCCAATCCATAAATCTCGGCAAATTCTTCGGCTTCGGTCTCGGCTGTACCGGTCATACCGGCCAGTTTGTCATAAAGACGGAAATAGTTCTGGAAGGTCACGCTTGCCAGAGTAACGTTTTCCGGCTGAATATTTGCTTCCTCCTTGGCCTCGATCGCTTGATGCAGCCCATCTGATAGACGCCGCCCCGGCATCATCCGGCCAGTAAATTCGTCGATCAGTACGACCTCACCGTCGCGTACGATGTAATCCTTGTCGCGCTTGAACAGTTTATGCGCCCGCAAACCCTGATTGACGTGATGCACAATGGTTGTGCTTTCCGGGTCGTACAGCGATTGCCCCTCTTCAAGGATTCCGCGTGTAAACAGCAAATTTTCAAGGAAATCATTGCCATCGTCCGTAAACGTTACATTGCGGGTCTTTTCGTCGATCTCGTAATGGTCATCACTAAGTTCGGGAATCAGCTTGTCGATAGTGACATACAGTTCAGACCGGTCCTGCGCCGGACCGGAAATAATCAACGGTGTTCGCGCCTCGTCGATCAGAATGCTGTCGACCTCATCCACAATGGCAAAGTTGTGGTGGATCTGGAAAACTTCGGCCAGATCCGATTTCATATTGTCACGTAGATAATCAAAACCCAGTTCATTATTCGTCGCATAGGTGATGTCGCTGCCATACGCCTTCAGCTTTTCTTCGCTGGTAAGATTGGGCACCACTATACCGGTCGTCATGCCCAGATGGGTGAACACTTTGCCCATCCAATCGGCATCTCGCCTTACCAGATAGTCGTTGACCGTCACGATATGCACACCCTTCCCGGTCAGCGCATTCAGATAGGCCGCAAAGGTCGCCGTCAGGGTTTTGCCTTCGCCGGTTTTCTGTTCAGCAATATTGCCCTGATGTAGGAAAATCGCCGCCAGCAACTGGGTGTCAAATGCTCGCAAGCCCAGCGCCCGTTTGGCAGCCTCGCGACAGTTGGCAAACGCCTCTGGCAGAAGATCATCCAGACTTTCGCCGCCCAGCGCCCGCTTCCGTAATTCTTCGGTCTTTTCGATCAACCCGGCATCACTGCTTTTCTCGGTGTCAGCCTCAAGCGCGTTGATCTTTTCGACCAACGGGCGAGTCGCCTTGATTTTACGGTCATTCGGTGTTCCGAACACCTTTTTGGCGATAGTTCCTAAACCCAGCATATGCGTTCAACCCGATCTGACTTTGTTACTTCTCGTACTTTGTCTTTCACAGTCTTGTCCGTCCTTAACACAGCACTTAGATACGTGTGAGAAAGACGGTCCCTGCAAAGGCCACAAGGCGATGTAAGGGTCGTGTGAAACAGTGTCAACGCCGCGCCCTGTTGCGGCCCCTTATTAGGAAGATTCTATGCGTAAAGGTCTCACTTTTCTACTACCAGCAGTTTTGTCTGTAATGATGGCTGCCCCTTCACTTGCTCAGGATACTGTTGATCCGGCAACCGTGGTTGCACGGGTGAATGGCCAGGAAATCACTTTGGGGCACATAATCGTCACCTTTGCCGCGTTGCCGCAACAATATCAGCAACTGCCTGCGGAAACTCTGTACCCCAACATACTGGAACAGTTGATTCAGCAAACGGCTTTGGCGCAATCGCTTGGAACTGACGATCCGCTTTATGTGAAGCTGTCAGTAGAAAACGAACGCCGTGCCTTGCTGGCCGCAGATGAAATTGACCGTGTACTGAAATCAAGCCCAAGCGAAGCCGATATTCGAACTGCTTATGATGCAGAATATTCCGAAGGTTATGGTGGTGATGAATACAACGCTTCGCACATTCTGCTGGATACCGAAGACGAGGCGAAATCCGTTAAGGCCATGCTGGATACCGGAGCTGATTTTGCCGAATTGGCAAAAGAAAAGTCCACCGGTCCATCCGGGCCCAATGGTGGCTCTCTGGGTTGGTTTGGCCTTGGCGCCATGGTGCCCGAATTTGAGGCCGCTGTTGTCGCTCTTGAAACCGGAGAGGTTTCAGAGCCGATTCAGACGCAGTTCGGCTGGCATGTCGTCATTTTGAACGAACAACGCAAAGCAACCGCCCCGCTTTTGAATGAGGTTCGCGAAGAGATCGCCAATCGTCTGCGGAGTGAGATAATGGAAAAGCGTGTTGCCGAGCTAACCTCTGCTGCAGACGTTGAACGCCCCGAGATTGAGGGTCTGGATATGAACGTTATGAAAAACCTTGAGTTGGTCAGGAACTGATAATGGCTAAGGAAATGCCCCGCTCACCGCTGGCACCCGACCACTTCCCCGATCTACCAGTCGTGGACGGCGTACGGTTTGCCACAACGGCGGCGGGCGTGGTGTATTCTGATCGAACCGATGTCATGCTCGCGGTTATGGATCCTGGCACGGCAGTTGCTGGCGTGTTTACCAAGTCCTCTACCCGATCTGCACCGGTGCTGGATTGTCAGGTCAAGATCGGCGGACCAAGCGATGCAGGTGCCGCCATTCTGGTCAATTCCGGCAACGCAAATGCCTTTACCGGGCACTATGGCCAGACCTCTGTTGCGGAACTGACTGCGGCAATCGCTGCAACAACAGACGTGCCTCTAAACCGCGTGTTCACTGCCTCGACCGGTGTCATCGGGGAACCGATGAAGCATGATCGAATTGTGGACAAATTGCTGGAATTGAGCGATAATTTAAGTACCGATGCCATCCGAGATGCAGCGCAGGCAATCATGACTACGGACACCTTTGCCAAAGGCGCCGGCACCCAGGTTTTGATTGATGGCAAACCCATTACCATTGCGGGAATTGCCAAAGGATCTGGCATGATCGCACCGGATATGGCGACGATGCTGGTCTATATCTTTACCGACGCTAAAGTCAGTCAATCCAGCCTGCAGTCGGTGCTGGCACGCCTTGCCGACAAGACGTTCAACTGCATCACGGTGGACAGCGATACCTCGACCTCTGACACGCTGATGCTTTGCGCCACAGGTGCTTCGGGCGTGGACGCAACCGAAAACGACGATTTCGCCGATGCATTGCATGGAGTCATGCTGGATCTGGCCCATCAAGTGGTCCGCGACGGAGAAGGCGCGACCAAGTTTGTCGAAATTCGCGTGACCGGGGCGGCGAACGATGCAGACGCAAAAACCCACGCAATGACGATCGCCAATTCACCACTTGTGAAAACCGCCATTGCCGGAGAAGACCCAAACTGGGGTCGGGTGGTCATGGCCATCGGTAAATCCGGAGCAGTGGCAGACCGCGACCTGATCAGCATCTGGTTTGGCGACGTTCTGGTTGCTGACAAAGGTTGGGTCAGTCCTGATTACGATGAAGCTGAAGCAGCAGAACATATGAAAGACCAATCCCTGCGCATTCGCACCGACTTTGGCCTTGGAAACGGCGAAACGACCGTTTGGACCTGCGACTTCACGCATGGCTACATCGAAATCAACGCCGATTACCGATCGTGAAAACAGTTTTGGTTTCCGCTGTTGCGTTGATTGATGTTGATGGGCGGGTTCTTCTTGCTCAACGCCCCGAAGGCAAATCAATGACCGGATTGTGGGAGTTTCCCGGCGGCAAGGTCGAACCCGGCGAGACACCCGAAATGGCCTTGATCCGAGAGCTTGAGGAAGAGTTGGGTATAAACACCTGGCAATCCTGCCTGGCACCGCTGACGTTTGCCAGCCACAGCTATGATGATTTCCATCTGTTGATGCCCTTGTTTGCCTGTCGGAAATGGCAGGGCATACCAGTGGCCCGTGAGGGACAGGCTTTGAAATGGGTGCGGGCACAGAACCTGCGAGACTACCCCATGCCCGCCGCTGACATCCCGCTAATCCCAATTCTTCGGGACTGGTTGTGATACTAATTTAGCCTCAATGAGAGCTGTTCTTAGTGAAAATCTCATATGTTTTGCGGTTAGATTCAGAAAATTCCCATATTTTCCAAAGAACTGATCAAATGTGACTCAGATTCGCATAAAATCTTCATGTTTTTTAGTCCGTTTTGTAGTAACCTCAGGGTGTCCAATTCTTTGGGGAGAATTTTGACATGCTACGCACTATCTCTATTGGAACCTGTGTATTCGTTCAGGGCCTGTTTGTCCGGACACTTCCGGATGGGAAAATTGTCGTTAAAGTTGGCAATATGGTGTACCAGGGCAGCCCGGTTTCGGCGACTCTCTGACAAAACAAACTCACGTTGAACAGAAAAGGCACCGCCATATCAGCGGTGCCTTTTTTCCGTTTAAAGGTATTCTGGACTACGCCAGCGTACGCGTCACTTCTTCGCGTTCGAAAATTTCGATCACATCGCCTGCACGAATGTCATCGTAATTCTCAAAGGCCATACCGCATTCCTGACCCGACTGAACCTCGGACACTTCGTCCTTAAAGCGCTTCAGCGTTTTCAGCGTGCCTTCGTGGATCACAACATTGTCGCGCAGCAGACGCACACCGGCGGACCGGCGGGCGATGCCTTCGGTCACCAGACAGCCAGCTACTTTGCCAACTCCGGTAACTTTGAACACGTCTTTGATAGTTGCATAGCCAATAAAGTTCTCGCGGATTTCGGCGCTTAGCAGACCGCTTGCGGCCGCCTTAACATCATCCACCAGATCATAGATCACCGAATAATACCGGATCTCAACGCCCTTTTGGTTGGCAATGCTGCGCGCACTGGCGTTGGCCCGCACGTTAAAGCCCATGATCGGAGCGCCTGATGCTTCGGCCAGACCCACATCGGTTTCAGTGATCGCACCAACACCCGAATGCAGAACCCGTACGCGGACTTCTTCGTTGCCGATCTTGGCCATTGCCTGACCAATAGCCTCGGCAGAACCCTGCACATCGGCCTTGACCAGAATTGGCAGTTCGTTGACGTTTTCATCTGCTTTGGCATTCGCCATCAGCTGTTCCAGCGTCGTTGCAGCACCAGCAGCGGCCCGTTTGTCTTTGGACACCTGAGTGCGATACTCGGCGATTTCACGCGCCTGCGCTTCGGTATCGACAACGTTTAGAACGTCGCCTGCTTCGGGTGTGCCGTTCAAGCCCAACACTTCGACAGGAACCGATGGTCCGGCCTCTTTGATGCGTGCGCCTTTGTCGTCTTCCATGGCACGGACTTTGCCCCACTGTTCGCCAACAACAAAAATGTCACCTTGGCGCAGAGTACCGTTCTGAACCAGAACGGTGGCAACAGGGCCACGGCCCACATCCAGCTTCGCCTCGATCACGGCACCTTGGGCAGCGCGATCCGGGTTGGCGTGCAGTTCCAGAATTTCCGCCTGCAGCGAAATCGCTTCTAGCAGCTGATCCAGACCCTGACCGGTGATGGCTGAAACTTCGACATCCTGCACGTCACCTGACAGTTTTTCGACGATGATTTCGTGCTGCAACAGATCTGTACGCACTTTGTCGGCATTTGCCTCGTGACGGTCGATTTTGTTGATCGCCACAATCATCGGCACATTTGCCGCCTTGGCGTGATTGATCGCCTCAATTGTCTGCGGCATCACAGCATCATCCGCCGCGACCACTAGCACAACAATATCCGTTACCTGCGCCCCACGAGACCGCATCGACGTAAATGCCGCGTGGCCCGGAGTATCCAGGAAGGTCTGCAACGTGCCATCGTCGGCCGTTACCTGATAGGCACCGATATGCTGCGTGATACCGCCAGCTTCTCCCGCAACAACTTTGGATTTTCGGATCGCATCCAAAAGCGAGGTTTTGCCGTGGTCCACGTGCCCCATAACAGTGATGACAGGTGGGCGTGGTTTCATGTCTTTTTCGTCATCTTCGATATGGGCAATCACATCTTCGACGTCCGCGTCAGAAACACGTACGACCTTGTGGCCAAATTCTTCGATGATCAACTCGGCGGTGTCTGCATCAATGGTCTCATTCTGAGTGACCATCATGCCCATTGTCATCAGCGATTTAACAACATCGCCGACGCGTTCGGCCATACGGTTTGCCAGCTCAGACACAACAATCGCCTCGGGCAGCTGTACATCACGCACAACCTTTTCCCGCTCGACCGAACCACCCAAAGCCTTAAGCCGGGCGCGTTCCTGTTTCCGTTTCATCGCGGCCATCGACCGATGACGGTCGCCGCCGCCACGCAATGCCTGATTTAGTGTCAGTTTACCGGACCGGCGACCATCGTCGCGGCCTTTGTTCCGGTTCTGGCGCTGATCACGTTCACGATCGGTTTTGCGTGGTGTTGCAGCTGGCGCAGGTTTTGACGGAACTCCACGAGGAGCTTTGGCCGCTGCGGGTTCAGGGGCCGGAGCCGCCGCACGTTTTGCGGCCTCTTCGGCCTCAACCCGTTTTTGTTCGACTTCAGCAGCTTTGACCTTGGCCCGCTCTTCACGCTCTTTCTCTTCGCGCTCCTTGGCTTCGATCTCGGCGCGACGGCGCTCGCGATCGGCGGCGCGCGATTTTTCTTCAGCAGCCCTCTTCTCGGCTTCTTCAGCTTCGCGTGCCCGCGCTGCCTGAACCGCCTTAAGACGTCGATCCATTTCAGTGTCGGAAATACCGGCCGGTCGGCGCGATGATTTGCCCGCCACAGCAGGCGACACAGCCGCAGATTTCGTAGCACCCGGTTTGGGAACTACAATACGTTTGCGTTTGGTTTCCACCACGACATTCTTGGTGCGTCCGTGACTGAAACTTTGTTTCACGTTCCCCGGACGAGAACCCGTACGCACACCCAATGTCTTTTTGCCGTCACTATCGCTCATCAAGCTCAATTTCCTTCTTGGCGACCCTTGTCGCCTTCCGTTTTGCGCAGACCCAGCAAGCGCTGCGCCTCCTCTACAACACGAACGCTGAGTCCACCAGAGGCCAGCGCCGCATGAATTACAGTTTGACGCCCAAATGCCATTCCAAGCTCATCTGCTGTCAAACAACCGATATATTTGCCGAAATGAGGCGTGCTAAGTTTCGATTTTCCGCGACCGGACCCATCTACGGCCTGAATAAGAACCCAGGCCTCTTCTTTGGCCAGCCAATCTTTGACTTTCTCGTAACCCGCCACAGACACACCAGATTTACGTGCCATGCTGATAAGATCAACCACCCGACGCAAAACAAGCTGTTCCACCATATCGACCAGATCTTCTGGCAGTTGCACCTGCTGCTTTAGGCTGCGGGCAAACAGTTTCTTGCCCACCGCCATATCCAACGCCGCCCGATCTGCCGCAACATAAACCCCACGACCGGGCAGTTTACCCAGTATATCAGGCACGATTTGACCGTCTGGGCCAGCCACAAAACGAATCAGCCCGTATTTCGGCTGCACCTCGCCGGTGGCGATACACTTGCGATCCGGATCATCCTTGTGACCCTTTGAGGCACCACCGCGGCTCATGTTCAATCCCATCAGGGCCTGAAATCAGGCCCCGACCTCCATGGATTGGTCTTCATCTTCAGGGTTTTCCTCAGCATTTTCTTCAGCTCCAAGATCATCCGGATCAACCCAACCCAACATGATACGCGCGGTCATAACCAAATTCTGCGCTTCTTCCAACGATACGTCCATCGGCTCAAGCAATCCGTCGTCTTTGATGCGTTCGCCATTTTCAGTGGTCCAGCCACCAGCCAATTCCCAATCCGCACAAGTCGCAAAATCTTCCAGCGTTTTAATGCCGTCGTTGGCCAGCGCTTCGATCATTTGTGGCGACAATCCTTCGAATTCGATCAGGCTGTCCTCGACTCCCAGTTCGCGGGCGTTATCAAGCGCCTTTTTGGCCTGCGCTTCCAGGTAGTCGCGCGCACGTGCCTGCAGTTCGCCGGCTGTGGCTTCATCGACCCCGTCAATTACCAGCAGTTCGTCAACTTCGATATAGGCAACTTCTTCGAGATTGGTAAATCCTTCGGACACCAACAACTGAGCAAAGAACTCATCCACATCCAGCGATTCCATGAACAACTTAGTGCGGGCTTCAAATTCGACCTGACGCCGGGCACTTTCCTGTTCCTCGGTCATGATATCGATGTCCAGACCAGTCAGCTGACTGGCCAGACGTACGTTTTGACCGCGTCGACCGATGGCTAGGCTCAGCTGTTCTTCGGGAACAACAACTTCGATCCGCTCAGCCTCTTCGTCCAAAACAACTTTGGTCACCTCGGCTGGCTGCAGTGCGTTGACCAAGAAGGTCGGCTGATCTTCATTCCACGGAATGATGTCAATCTTTTCACCCTGCAATTCGTTCACCACAGCCTGAACCCGGCTGCCGCGCATACCGACACAGGCACCTACAGGGTCAATCGAGCCGTCATAGGAAATCACGGCAATCTTGGCGCGCGAACCCGGGTCACGCGCAACCGCTTTGATCTCTATGATGTTGTCATAGATTTCCGGCACTTCCATCTTGAACAGTTCGGCCATGAATTCCGGCGCCGTTCGGCTTAGGAAAATCTGCGGGCCACGTGGCTCGCGGCGCACATCCTTGATGTAGCAGCGAATGCGATCATTCGGGCGATAGCTTTCGCGGCCGATTTTTTCGTTCCGACGCAGGATTGCTTCGCCAGCACCCACATCGACGATGACATTGCCATACTCTTCGCGTTTGACCTGACCGTTAATGATAGTCCCGGCGCGATCCTTGAATTCTTCGAACTGGCGATCCCGCTCCGCTTCGCGGATTTTTTGCAAAATGACCTGCTTGGCCGACTGCGCCGCAATGCGGCCCATTTCAACTGGTGGCACTTCTTCGACAAAGGTGTCGCCGACAGCTGGATCAGCCATATATTGTTTGGCCTGATCGACAGTAAATTCCGCCTGATAGTTCTCAAGCTCGGCCTCTTCAACCACCGTCCGCACACGAGTAAACGACGCGCGACCGGTTTTGCGATCAATCACAACACGAATGTCCATTTCCGCGCCATAGCGGCTTTTGGCGGCTCGGGCGAGGCTCTCTTCCATGGCTTCGATCACCAAACCCGGTTCAATCATCTTTTCGCGGGCCACGGCCTCGGCTGTCTGAAGCAGCTCAAGCTGGTTTGCGGATGTAATTGCCATTTACGTATTCTCCCCAGACTCTTCAGTCTTGATTTCGTCAAATTTGTCTTCGTTCAGCACGCCAGCATTTTTCCGCTGGCGTAGCATTTCCGTGATCAGGTCATCGGTCAGGACCAGCTTGGCGTCGCTAAGCCAGTCAAACTGTAATCCGATGGTGCCTTCGGCGATGTTAATCAGCACTTCGTTGCCCTCAACACCCGCCAGTTCGCCTTTGAACCGACGACGCCCGTCGATCAGCTCATCCGTTTCGATCTTGGCTTCATAGCCCTCAAACGTCTCAAAATCTTTGAGCCGGGTCAGAGGGCGGTCAATGCCGGGGCTGGACACTTCCAGCGTATAGGCATCCAAAATCGGGTCTTCGACATCCAGAATAGCGCTGACAGCCGTCGAAATCTCGGCGCAATCATCAACTTCGATACCGCCGCTAGGCTTGTCCGCCATGATCTGCAGGATTGATGATTTGCCAGACATCAGACGCACGCGCACCAGCTCATAACCCATGTCCTCAAGAACCGGGGTTATAATCTCGGCCATCCGCCGATCTATCGCTGCTTTTGCAATCAGGTCGTTTGTCATCATCTTCTTCTGTTGTGTAAGCACAAAAAAACGGGCCCGCGGCCCGTTACTTGCGTCCGGTGGGCGTTGGGTATGGACCCCAGCGCGCCGCTGTTGAAGTGCATATAGACCGGGAGTGGTGAGTCTGCAAGGGGTGAAACCCGGATTGGTCAATCCCGCCCGAGTTTACACCGTCAAGCGACCTTCTTTGCGACGATAAACGCCACTTTTTCTTGGCTCATAGCCAAGTTCTGATCAATCTCAAACCCGGCATCCTCAATGCTCTTGACCAAGTCATCCTGATCTAAAAACCGAACCAACGGCAGCACGCCAATAAACCGACCAACCATCAGAAAAGGTTTGATGAACCAAAACGAATTCCCAAGACAAACGGTCGACGACACAAACACGCCGCCCGGTTTCAACAGATCATGCACACGGGCCAGAACGGCCTCTTTATCATCCAGCAGATGCAGGATGCTGTGGCCCATGACCATGTCAAACGACCCGTCCGGTGCGTCCAGTGATTCAATATCTACCTGCTCGAACAACACGTTGTTAACACCCTTTGCGTCCGCTTTGGATTGGGCGATTGCAATCATTTTACGAGAGACATCAGTGGCGCGGATTTGGTCAACATAAGGTGCATGCGCCAACGCTGTCGATCCGGTACCACATCCAAATTCCAGAACTTTGGAATCTGGCGTCAGATATGTCCGCGTTATTTCGAGTTTTTCTTGATAGGCCGCTTCATCTGCAACGGGTGCTTTTGCATAGCCTTTGGCGAACCAGTCCCAGACCCATTTGTTCGTACGCATCCATTTTCCTCGTTAAACTACAGGCACAACAGCTTTAGTCGATCCACCAGCGTTCGCCGATACGTCCATCATCCAGCGGACCACGAGCGCCGATCAGCTTAGGCATGCCAACACCCGGACGCGCAGCCAATGCCATGTTGTCCTTTGATGGGTGGTAGATGAATTCGCCCCGCCCGCGCAGGCCCTTGGGTTCGGGCAGTTCGGCCACATCAACAAACCCGTCACGCAAAGCCTCGGCGCGAATATTGGAGTCCGGGATTACGATGATTTCGATGCTGTCCAGCCATCCGGCCTGACCATCCTTGTAATGCTGCGTGACCCTTTGGCCCAGAAAATGCCGCCCATGTTCAAGCCGTTCAATTCGGTAAAGACCCGTGCCCTGACCGGACTTCGATTTCATGACCAAAGCAGGATCGGCCAACAGATAAGGTAAATCCGGGTTTGGCGCAGATAGCTCTAGCTGCACATGGGTCAAATCTGTTGCTTCGGCCCAAACAACACCGGTTTCTGCACCAGTCAATGACGCCACAACATCTTTTGCATCAATTGACGTTCCATCATGGAACACCGCATCGTTACGCAATTCAAAATTCCAAACACGGGCATCGCTGCTACTGGTCCATCCGGTTGCCAGCTCGCCGCGCAAAACCCCGTTTGGTGCAACTTCGGTCAGCGTGTCAAAAACCGCCCCACGCCAGACCTGATCGAAACTACCGCCCTCCCGCGGGAGGGCCAACCGTAACCGACCACCCGAGCGTGGAGTCGCCGCAGACAGGCCAGATGCCGCCAGCAAAGCCGCGGCAGCACCAGAGGTGAATAAGGCACGGCGATCCATCCGGGTCATTTCAACGCCTCGTGACCGATGTCATTCATCACCCGCACCAGCTCGGCGCTGATTCCCGGTTCTGATAGCGCATGCCCGGCGTTGCGCACCATCGTCAGCTCGCTCGCCGGCCACAGCTCGGAAATTCTCCAGGCTGATGTTGGTGGGCAGATCATGTCATAACGGCCCTGAACGATGACGCCGGGAATATGCGAAATACGGCCCATATTGGCAAATATCTGACCGTCAAACTCTAAAAACCCGGCATGGCTAAAATAGTGATTCTCAAGCCGTGCAAATGCCCTTGCATAATGGCCGTGGCTGTCTCCGGTGCTTCCATTTGAATGGATTGACGCCAGCGCGTTTTCCCATGCCGACCACGCCTTTCCATAGCGCGTTTCTGTCGCCAGATCGCCCGAGAACAGACGTTTGTTATAGGCGGCAATCAGATCACCGCGTTCGTTATCCGGGATCACCGACACAAACCGCGCCCATGTTTCCGGCCAGAATTTTCCGGCACCTCCACCATAGAACCAATCAAGTTCGCTTTGCGTCATCAGGAACACGCCGCGCAAAATTATATAGCTCACGCGTTCAGGGTGGGCCTGAGCATAGATCAACGCCAGCGTAGCACCCCAACTGCCGCCAAACACCATCCAGTCAGAAATATTCAGTGTCTCGCGGATTTTTTCGATATCCGCCACCAGATGCCAAGTCGTATTGTGATCAATCGACGCATGTGGCCGCGATCGTCCACAGCCGCGTTGGTCAAAAAGAATCACCCGATAGATTTTCGGATCAAAATAGCGTCGCATGGCCGGGCTGCATCCGCCCCCCGGACCACCATGAAAGACAACAACAGGTATCCCTTTGGGATTGCCGCATTGTTCCATATATATCTTATGGCCTTGCCCAACATCCAGCATCCGCTGATCGAAAGGTTCGATCGGCGGGTGAAGATATTGCACTGCGCGCTTTTGGTCCGGGTACTTGTCCATTACTGCCCTATATAGGATGCAAGGACCAAAAAAGCATATGGTGACAGAAATGCAAGCACCTCTGACAACAGTGGACCCAAAGGAAGTCGCGAAATTCGAGGCTATGGCCGCCGAATGGTGGGATCCGACCGGGAAATTCAAACCTTTGCACATGCTGAACCCCTGTCGGCTTGACTATCTGACGACTCAGATTGCCGGGGAATATGATCTTGATTTGACCGCTTCGCAGCCGTTTGCCGGACTGCGTATCCTTGATATCGGTTGCGGCGGTGGCCTGTTGTCTGAACCCATGGCGCGTCTTGGTGCAGATGTTGTCGGCGCGGATGCCGCTGAAGGCAACATTCCGGTGGCGCAAGTTCATGCAGCGCAATCCGGGTTGGACATCGATTATCGCCATGTCACCGCCGAAGCGCTGGCCGAGGCCGGTGAACAGTTTGATGTAGTGCTGAACATGGAGGTGGTCGAACACGTGGCCGATCCGCTGGTCTTTTTGACGGCATGCAAGGAATTGCTAAAACCCGGCGGGCTGCATTTGTGTTCAACGATCAACCGCAATCCAAAATCCTACATGGTTGCGATTGTCGGGGCCGAAGTGGTGATGCGCTGGCTGCCGCGTGGCACCCATGATTGGGCCAAGTTCATCACGCCAGACGAGTTGTATGAATTGCTAAGCAACGCCGGATTAACTCCGGTGGATCGCAAAGGGTTTGTGTTCAACCCGATCTTGTGGAGCTGGAGCCTGTCAGATCGCGATCTGAGCGTGAACTATGTTACGGCAAGCCTAAAGCCCTAATTCTCATCCTCTAGCCGCACCCTTAGTTCCCGCAAAACCGGCAAGACAGACCGCACTTTGCCCTCGCCCAGATGCCCAACCACCTCATTGATCATCGGCGTGATCGCAGAAATCGCCTGATTTCGGGCTTGTCGACCTGCCGGACTTAGGGCCACCATTTTACGCCGTGCATCATCCCAATCTGGCCGAATGTGGACATACCCCGCCCATTTCAGTTTATTCAGCGTATTTGTCATCGCTCCGCGTGTGACATGAAACGCCGACGCCAGTTGCGCGGGGCTGCGCTCATTTCCGATAGAACTTAAATGGTTCAGTACCGAGAAATGCGAAATCTCCATGCCTTTAGGCAGCACCCGGCTTAGCCGGTTACGCAGTAATTGGTCAGCTGTCAGAATCTCGCTGAACAGCGTCACCGCCAAGGCATTGGTATCGTCGGTCATTCTGGTCCATCGAATCTACGATCATGGGTCAACGCCGGGACTTTGCGACGCGCGGATGCAACGGCTGTAGCATCCATATCAAATATGTGAATACCCGGTTCGGTCCCAGCATCCAACAAAACCTCGCCCCAGGGCGAAATTGCCATCGAATGCCCATAAGTTTGGCGTTTCGGTCCCCGTGTTGTGGCATGTGTCCCGGTTTGCGCCGCTGCCAGAACATATGATCCGGTCTCAATTGCGCGTGCCTGTAGCAAAGGTTGCCAGTGATGTTTGCCCGTTGCTGGCGAAAACGCGGCCGGAATGGTCAGGATTTCAGCACCCGCCTGTGCCAGTGACCGATACAAATAGCCAAAGCGCACATCGTAACAAATGCTAAGCCCAACGCGTCCAAACAAGGTATCCGCCACAACCGCGCGCTTCCCTGGACGATAGCCCGCAGATTCGCGATGAGTTTCTTCAGGAGTGACCTGAACATCGAACATATGGATTTTGTCGTACCACGCCTTGATTGATCCATCAGGTGCGATCAGAAAACTGCGATTGGCAAAGCGCCCGTCTGCATCATTCGTTTTAAGCGCCAAAGACCCGATCGACAGCCAAATGCCCAAATCCGCCGCCTGCGCGCGCAATCCGGCCAGGGTCAGATCGTCATCCTGATGTTGCAGTACGTCTTGCTGATGGGTTCTACTGCCGGAAATAATGTTGGTCACTTCCGGCGTCAGGACAAACTCGGCACCTTGCCCCGCTGCTTCGGCCACAAACTCGGATGTCACCGCAAGGTTCGCTTGCGGATCATCGCCCGAACATAGCTGAATAAGCGCCGTTTTCATCAGACGGTCAGCAAAGGGTCCAATTGACCTGCCCTTTCAAGCGCAAATAGTTCGTCACAGCCGCCCACATGCGTCTCGCCGATAAATATCTGCGGTACGGTGCGTCCGCCATTGGCGCGCTGGATCATCTCCGGTTTACGTCCCGGATCGGTAAGCACATTAATCTCGGAAAAATTTATGCCCTTCTGTTTCAGCAAGCGCTTGGCTGCATGACAGAATCCGCACAAGGGCGACGTATATATCTCGACAGGTTGCATTCTGGTAATCCCCTAGTTCGTCCTATTCATCGGGGATTTAGGCATCCTTTGCAACGCGCGCCAGTGTCAATGTGTAAATCTCGCGTGATCCGGCGGTTTTCAAGGCCTCAGTACACGCCGCCAAAGTTGCCCCCGACGTCATCACATCATCCACCAGCAACACCGGACGCGCCGTGATGCGGTGCCGTCGTTTTCTGTTCACAGTAATCGCACCGGCAAGAGCAGCAAACCGTTCAGCGACAGATTTACCGTCCAGCATCCCGGTGCGTCGCAACCGCACCAACACATCAGGGCAACACGCCAGCCCCAGTTCCTGCGCCAATCCCGTCGCCAGCAAAGCCGACTGGTTATACCGTCGCTTGATAAGTCGCGTCCAATGCAGCGGTACCGGTACAATCAGCATATTGTCCTGAACCAGCTCTCGCGCTGCCCGCCCCATCCAAAGCGCCGCTGGTCGGGCGATTTCTGTCCGATCCCCGTGTTTCAAAGCCAAAACCATCTGCCGCGCGCGGTCCTTGTATATCAATGCGGACCGCCCTGCCTGCCAAGGTCGTGGGGTTTTCATACAATCGTCGCATTCAATACGGTGCCCGTCATGGCCGCCTTGCAGCGGCGTACCGCAGGCCTCACACACCAGTCCACCAACAAACGGGGTATCGCGCCAACAAGGGCCACATAGACCAAAGTCGGTATCAACCATTACACCGCAACCCAAACAGCGGGGCGGATACAAAAGTTCAACAGCGGTTTGAATCCTCTGCAACATCCGATTATTGAGCCGTCATGATCACAGCGCCCCTATTGTTTGACAGATCTGCCCTGACCACCCATCGCGCCCGCGCGACGCCGGAGGCCATGTTTCTGCATCACGCCGCTCTGGATGAGGCCAAAGATCGCATAAGCTTGGTTAACAGGGCGTTTACGTCGGTGGCTGTCGTAACTCCGTTCCCCGACCTGTGGTCAAAAGCCTTTCCGAACGCTGTCATTGTACCGGACCACGACACGCTGCCCCTTGCGGCCAATTCGTTTGATCTGGTGATCCACGCCATGTGCCTGCATTGGGCCAATGATCCTGTTGGACAGTTAATTCAATGTCGCCGCGCATTGTGTGAGGATGGGTTGTTTTTGGGCGTCCTTTTAGGAGGCCAAACCCTGAACGAGCTACGCTCGGTACTGGCCGAGGCCGAAAGTCAGGTTACCGGAGGCCTGTCTCCGCGCGTTGCCCCAATGGGCGATATCCGCGATCTGGGCGCATTGATACAGCGCGCCGGACTGGCGCTGCCGGTGGCGGATGGCAACACTTTGACCGCAGAATACCGCGATCTGACCCATTTGATGCATGATTTACGAATGATGGGTGAAACCAACGTGATGTCCGCTCGTCTGCGTCACCCGACAAAACCTGCTGTGTTTGACGCCGCTGCTTGTCTTTACAAAACTCACTACGCCAATGACGCGGGACGCATCCCGGCGACGTTTGATATTATAACACTAACAGGCTGGGCACCTTCAGACAGCCAGCCCAAACCTTTGCGCCCGGGATCAGCACAGGCCCGGTTGGCCGACGCGTTGGGCACCCCTGAAACCAAGCTGCCGGATTGACGTCGCAGGCTAAATCTTTATCTGCTGCACTGACCCAGCCCTCAGGACACTGAAATGCCAGACATCGCAGACACATCACCGGACAAAATCGGCATCTTACTAGCCAATCTGGGTACACCGGATGGCCATGATTACTGGTCCATGCGCCGATATCTTGGGGAATTCCTGTCAGATAAGCGTGTGATCGACTATCCCAGCTGGAAATGGCAACCCATTCTGCAATTGATCGTGCTGACCAAACGTCCGTTTTCCAGTGGCAAAGCCTATAAGTCGATCTGGAACAACGAAGCCGACGAAAGCCCGTTGCTGACCATCACCAAACAGCAAACAGCTAAAATCGCCGACGCTATGCAGGCGCAATATGGTGACCAGGTGATGGTTGATTTCTGTATGCGCTATGGCAATCCGTCGACCCATTCCAAAGTGCAAAAGATGATCGCCGCGGGCTGTCAGAAAATCCTGTTTGTCCCGCTTTATCCGCAATACGCCGGAGCCACGTCAGCCACCGCCAACGACGCGTTTTTCAAGGCTTTGATGCAGGAAACCTGGCAACCAGCGGCGCGTACGATCGAACCCTACTACGATCAGCCGCTTTACATCGACGCCCTGGCCCAGTCCGTTGAACGCAGCTATGCCGCGCTGGAAACCAAACCTGACATTCTGGTCTGTTCCTATCATGGCGTGCCCGAACGTTACGTCACGCAGGGCGACCCCTATGTCGACCAATGCCGCAAAACCACAGAACTGCTGCGTGATCGGCTTGGATGGACCGACGCCGACATCGTGTCGACATTTCAATCCAAATTTGGCCCCGAGGAATGGGTCAAACCCTATACCGTCGAAGAAGTCGCTCGTTTGGCCGAATCAGGGAAAACCAATATCGCCGTCTGTGCCCCGGCATTTTCCGCCGACTGCATCGAAACGCTCGAAGAGATTAACGAAGAGATAAAACATAGTTTTCAGGCGGCCGGTGGAAAGGTGTTTACCTACATCCCGTGCCTGAATGACGACGATGCACATGTCAGGGCGCTCACGGCGGTGATTGCGCAAAACCTGACCGGCTGGATCAGCTGAACCAAATCGGTGAAAACGAAAAAAGGCGGCAGGAAAACCCACCGCCTCTTAATCTTAAAGTCGAAAAGACTATTAGCTGGAGCCGATAGCGGCGGCAATAACAACCAGCAGAATCAACGGCAGAATGATGCCAGAAGAAGTGCCTTTTGTTTCTTCGATGACGACTACCGGTTCAACCACTGGCTCTGCCAAGTTGCCTGCTGTACCAGTTGTAGCTGCTGCCGACAGAGCGGCTGCGAGAACGAGTTTTTTCATATTATAACCTCCAGATAAAGCGCATGACATCCTTGGGGACCGCGCACCCAAAACAAACCTCGTGACTTTTTCTAACCAGCAAAACACCTAGATTGCAAATGCTTGTTGCCTTTAATTCACTTTGCCGCATCGAAATGTGGTCAAATTAGCAACACTTGGGTTCCGATCTTGGTCATTCCGAACAGTTCAGAAATGTGTTCATTATACAGACCGATACAGCCGTTGGACGATTGGCGACCAATTTTGCGCGTATCATGGGTGCCGTGAATGCGATAATACTTCCAGGACAGGTATAAGGCATGCGTTCCCAGCGGGTTGTCTGGGCCCGGCGGAATATAGGTCGGCCACTCAGGATTGCGCTTGAGCATGTTGGGTGTCGGACTCCAGCTTGGGCCTTCGACCTTGCGCACGACACTGGTTCGGCCACGGCGCGTAAGCTCATCCGTCAGTGGTACACTTGATGGATACAATTTGTAGGTGCCTCCATCCGCAGACCAGTAATGCAGCGCCCGTGATCGGGTATCCACCAAAATCGCTCCGTTCTTAAGATTCGAAAAATACGGCTGCCAATCGATGGAACGAAAGCTAGAAATATTGCGAATCACCGGAGCTTCGGGTTCGGGGGCTGGACGCAGCGGATCTTCTTCAGCCACTTCGGTCTGCGCCAGGACAGGAGACCCGATCAATGCAGCGCCACCGGCAAGAAACCGACGTCGGGTGGGGGCAAAAAACGATTTCTTTGACATGGTCATACTCAATCTGTGATTACTAATACTGTCTTAGAGCGTATATTATGGCTTGAATGTCTCAGTCGCAAATCAAACCGACGTCAGAATTCGTTCTGAACACTTTGTGAGTTTAATTCATGCCTGTCTGCACGATAAGAGCAAGAATAACAAATCAAGTCAGGTTGAATCATGGTTCGCATATTTTCCGTTTTGTTGGTGTGTCTTATGGGCTTGTCCGCCTGTGACCCCGGCTACGACAACTCGTCCAGCGGAGGATCCTCAAAAGCCTATCGCATACGTAACGAAGACAAAGTGCAATTTCGTATGCTTGATTCGGTAAATGCTCTGCGCTCTGCAGCCGGCGCTGAAGCCGTTGTTCTGAATGCACAGCTAAATGCAGCCGCTGCGACTCACTCGCGTGATATGTCGGCCCAAAACCGGCCCTGGCATTTCGGTTCGGACGGATCATCACCTTTGGACCGCGTACAGCGGGCCGGATATGTTGGTCAGATGTTGGGTGAAAATATCTCGGAAACCTACGAATCCGAGCTGGAAACTCTTGGCGCGTGGATGGAAGGATCGGGAACCCGGTCTGTCATCATGGACCCAAAGGCCGTCAATATGGGCTTTTCCTGGTTTCAGGAAAGTAATGGAAAAATCTGGTGGACGCTGATTATGGGGAACTAGCCGTAGTTCCTCAGGCCCATAGTGAAATCACCGTTCCGGTACGAACCATCGCGTAAATCTCCTCAATTTCGTCGTTCTTTACTGCAATACAGCCAGCCGTCCAGTCATCGCCCTTGGCTTTGAAATCGTTTGGCTCGCCATGAATGAAAATTGCGCCACCCGGTCTTTTTCCCATTGCCTTGGCCGCAGCAATATCAGCCCGATTCGGATAGGAAATACCCAGCGACAAATGAAAAGCGCTGTTCGGATTCACCCGATCTATAATATACGTGCCTTCCGGAGTTTTGCCGTCACCCTCAATCTGTTTCGCCCCTGTGGGCGCAAACCCCAGATCAAATTTATACTTCTTCAGCACTTCGTCATTGTGCAACAGATACAAATGGCGCGCACCTTTGTTTACTACAATCGAAGAAACAACCGGCCCGTTATAAGATTTGAATTTGCTGCTCGTCGAGCATCCTGCCAGCGCCAATGTCGCCAGCGCACCTGTTCCAAAAATCCGTCTTTTCATGCCTGATCTCTGCCTGTTGTGTATCTGACCTGTTACTCTTGGTCGGCAGTATAACAAAATCACTTTTCTATGGCACGCAGCAATTTTCTGCCTAAGCTGTGAATGATGCAACTAATTCCGTGTGTGCGGACCACCGAAACTGATCCACTACCTGAACCCAGTTCAATTGATACCCCGCTGCCACCAACTGGCTGGCGTCGCGCGCAAAGCTTACTGGGTTACAGGACACATAAGCGACCACCGGCACCATAGCCTGAACAATCTCTGCTACTTGGGCTTCAGCCCCGGCGCGTGGCGGGTCAAGTACAACCGCGTCCATCTTAGCCAACTCATCCGGCATCATCGGACGCCGATACAAATCCCGAGCCTCGGTTGTTATCTGTTTCAGCCCCTGCGCCATCCGCCAACCATGATCCAGCGCTTCGGTCATATCGGCGTTGCCTTCCACTGCATGAACCTCGGCGTCTTTCGCAAGCGGAAGACTGAACGTCCCACACCCCGCAAACAGATCGGTCACTTTTTTCGCGCCCGCGGTGATTTCACGAATGCCCGCCAACAGCGCAGCTTCGCCCTCTTTGGTCGGCTGCAAGAATGACCCGGGCGGTGGAACAACTTTGGCGGCGCCAAAGGTTTGCGTCGCTGGTGCCTTCATCGCAATCACGTCACCGTCCCAGGACAGCCGCGCCAACCCATATTTTTCCGTTGCCTGGGCCAGCACCAATTGCAGCGGTCCATCCAACGGCTTGCCGCCAGTCACCGAAATATCCAGCCCGATGTCTGACACTGTCAAAGTCATTGTCAGCACACCTTTGCGGCTGCCAACCTGCACGGCCAACGCCTCTGCCACAGGAATGCCGGCAATTAAAACAGGGTCTAATAACTGACAATCGGGAATTTCGACGATAACATCCGAGGCGCGTCCGTGAAAACCGGCCATCGCCCCCTTTTTCGTCCGCCGCACCGCCAACGTTGCCCGCCGTCGCGATTGCGCCGGCGAGGTTATGATCGGACGCAGCTCTGTCTTGATCCCTTGGGCCGCCAAGGCAGTGCGAACAACACCGACCTTGAACTCTTCAACAAAGTTGTCCGAAGCGTGCTGCAACTGGCACCCACCGCATGCCTTATAGTGTCGGCACGGCGGTTGCACTCGGTCCGACGACGGAGTGACGATGCGAATGTCGTTCAACTGCGTGCCGTTCAGCACGCCGCTAACGACTTCTCCGGGCAATGTGCGCGGTGCAAAGATCGGGCCATCGGCGATCCCGTCGCCCTGATGTCCCAACCTGTTGATGGTGTATTCTGTGCTCATTCCGTCTGATACCTGCGTCAGGCAGCAGACAAAAGGCCCTATTCCGCCGCCTCTGTCCGAATAAACCCGCCCGATTGCCGGTTCCAGAACTGGGAATACAGCCCATTTTGCACCAGCAATGAATCATGCGTGCCAACTTCGACGATCCGCCCCTGATCCATCACGATGATTCGGTCCATTTCCGAAAGCGTCGACAACCGATGCGCAATCGCAAGCACGGTCTTGCCCTGCATCACCCGATGCAACGCGGTCTGAATAGAGGCTTCGACCTCACTGTCCAAAGCGCTTGTTGCTTCGTCCAGCACCAAAATCGGTGCGTCCTTGAGGATCGCCCTTGCCAACGCAATTCGTTGCCGCTGGCCGCCATACAGCTTTACGCCCCGTTCGCCCAGATGCGCGTCATAGCCCTTGCGGCCTTTTAGATCCTCAAGATCACCGATGAACTCATGCGCTTCGGCCTGTTTAGCAGCGGCAATCATCTGCTCTTCGGTTGCATCCGGCCGCCCGTACAAAATGTTTTCGCGGGCCGAGCGATTAAACATCGCCGTTTCCTGCGTGACCATGCCAATCTGACGGCGCAAACTTTCTTGTGTCACGCTTACCAATTCCTGCCCGTCGATCAGAATCCGACCAGATTCACCTTTGTAGAGCCTAAGTAACAGCGAAACCAAAGTCGACTTGCCCGCCCCCGACGCGCCCACAATCCCAAGCTTTTCCCCAGCCCCAATCGTCAGATCAATCTCGTGCACCCCGCCCACGTCGCGGCCATAGGCAAACGCCACATGGTCAAACACTATCTCTCCGTTGGGCACGACAAGATCAGGCGCGCCCGGCAGATCCATCAACCGTGTGCGCGGCGTCAAAGTGCGCATGCCATCTTCGATTTCGCCAATACTGGCATATACAGCCATAAGTGTGAAACTGACCCAACCGGTCATTTGGGCGATACGAATAGCGATCGCGCCTGCAGCCACGATGTGCCCCTCGCTTGCTTGCCCCTGGCTGAACAAAATCAGCGTCGCGCCGATCAGCAACACAGGTAAAAAGCCCGCCAGTGACATCAGGCAGAACCGAAACCCCGCCGCAAGATACCCAAACTCAAGCGCAGATTGCCGGAAAACCTGCATTGCGTTCAACCCCGCACGGTCCTCGTGATCTGCATGGGCAAACAGCTTGACCGTTTTGATGTTGGTAATGGTATCGACCACTTGCCCCGTGACCATTGCCCGTGCCCCGGCCCGGGCTGCAGCCTTTACCCTGATACGAGGCATGAACCATCGGATCATCGCGAAATAACCAATCAACCAAATCAGAAAAATCCCGGAAATCCGCGGGTCAATAACGGTCAGCAACGCCAACGAACCAACCAACGACGCCAAAGCAAAAGCCACCACATTGATCGCCTCGGACGCCACATCTGTCACCGCTCGGGCTGTCTGCATCTGCTTTTGCGCGATACGCCCGGCGAAATCTTCATCAAAAAACGACACAGATTGCCCAAGCGTCCAACGGTGCAAACGCGACAACACCAATGGATTCAGGTTTGGTTGCACAATGACAGCATTCGCCGTTGCTGACAGTCCAAACAACAATGGTCGCGCAATCAGGAAAAACCCAACGCCAAGTACCAAAAGCCCAATATTAGACACCGAAAACAGCTGATCTGGTCCGCTGCTCACCGACGTATCAACGACAACACCCAAGATATAGGCAGTCCCCGCCTCAAGAATACCGGCGGCCGCAGATATGGCGGCGGCCAACCACAGCGCCGGCCACGCCCCCGACAGGCACCAACCCATAAACGGGCGCAACGTTTCAGGTGGCGGCCCGTCAGCCGGTCGAAATGCGTTTATCCAATTGCCTATGTTCATTCCGCCGCCTCAGCATTCAAAAACCCGCCCGACTGCCGCGCCCAGAACTGGGCATAAAGACCATTCTGCGCCAACAACGCGTCGTGGCTTCCTTCTTCAACAATCCTGCCCTGATCCATGACCAGAATACGATCCATCTGCGCAATGGTGGACAATCGGTGGGCGATGGCAATGACCGTTTTGCCCTCCATCATGCCATACAGCGTGCCCTGAATGGCGGCCTCAACTTCGCTGTCCAAAGCGCTTGTCGCTTCGTCCAACAGCAATATTGGTGCATCCTTCAGGATCACCCGCGCCAATGTCACCCGTTGCCTTTGCCCTCCAGACAGCTTCACGCCGCGCTCTCCTACATGCGCTTCATAGCCTTTGCGCCCCTGCGGATCGACCAAATCGCCGATAAAGTCATGCGCTTCGGCCTGGCGTGCAGCGGCGATAACCTGCTCTTGGGTGGCATCGGGGCGCCCGTACAAAATGTTGTCACGCACCGACCGATGCAAAAGCGAACTGTCCTGCTGCACCATACCGATATTCTGCCGCAAACTGTCTTGCGTCACATGCGAGATGTCCTGACCATCAATCAGAATCCGCCCGGTTTCCACGTCGTAAAACCGCAACAGCAGCTTGACCAACGTCGATTTTCCAGCCCCAGAACGTCCGATCAGACCAATTTTCTCACCCGGCTCGATCGTAAGATTGATCTGGTCAAGCCCTCCCGCCCCGCGCCCATAATGGTGCGACAGGTTTTGCAGTTCAATCCGACCATCCGCCATTTTCAGCGCTTTAGAGCCTATATGATCGGTCAAATCAATCGGTTGGGCAATCGTTTCCATACCTTCAGCCACAACACCCAACTGCCGGAAAAACGAAGTCAGCGCCCACATGATCCAACCCGTCATCGCGCTTAGCCGCAAGGTCAATGCCGACGCAGCAGCCACAACGCCAACAGTTGCCAGCCCGCCCATCCAAAGATAAATCGCCCAGCCCACGACGCCAACGATCAATAGGCCATTCAGAAAGACAAGCACCATATCCATCGTTGTAAAAATGCGCATTTCCTTGAAAAACGTCCGACGCGTCTGTTCAATCGCGTCTTTCGCATAGGCAAGTTCCTGATCGTGATGCGCAAACATTTTGACCGAATGAATGTTCGAGTACCCATCTACAACGCGCCCAGTCACCGTTGACCGGGCATCCGACGCGGCCTTGGACGCAGGACCGACACGCTTAACGGTCCAGCGGATCAACGCCGCATAAAGCGCAAACCAAACCAGCAGCGGCAACATCAGTCGCGGGTCGGCCAACCAAAGCAACACAGCCGCGCCGATCAGGTAGGCCAGCGCATAAGAAATCGCGTCAAACACCTGAAAAACCACTTCTCCAGCCGCCGGAGGCGTTTGCATGATCCGATTGGCAATTCGCCCGGCAAAGTCGTTCTCGAACCAACCAACCGATTGCCGCAACACGTGTTTGTGCGCACGCCAGCGGATCAGAGTGCCGAAATTCGGCAATATGGCGTTGTTCAACAACAGGACATCAAACACATGCAACGAGGGGCGAATTAGCAGTATGAAAACAGCCAGAAGGATGAATTCAGTGCTGTGGTTGGCCCAAATCTGCGCCGGTTCACCACCCAACAAGTCAACAACACGTCCCATGTAATAGATCAGGATGATTTCGTTCATGGCGACAATGACGGACACAATTGTGGTCCAGATCATCACCTTCTTGAACGGCTTGGCATAGTCGCGCATGAACGGCCAAAGCCGGTTTGGCGGACGATCTAACTCAGGGTAGTCACAATAAGGGTCAACAAGGTTTTCAAAATAACGAAACATTACGGGCGCTCCTCTCAGAGCAAAAAACGTGCAATTGCAGGGTGATAGTGGCTAATCACCCGGTCGGAAGCCGGATGATCAGCGGTGGCTGAACCAGATTCCGTAATACATGCACATTCCTCCGTATTTGCTTCTGTCGCTTGGATACTGCACAAGTGCAGCATTGTCACGCCTGTTATTTGGACAGCAGATCATTTCGCGTCAAAGCAAAATCTGACGCGATCCATTCTCGCGTCAGATCGCTCAGCTTTTGACCCAGCGACGGACCTTTGAATGCGGGCATCAAATCCCTGGCCTTTATCGGAAATTCGGCCTTGTCTCCATCCCGGGCAGATTGCAAAGTATCCGGCTCCCAAGGCTGTTCTAACAAGGCAGACCGTAATAACAATGCATCTCGCGCCTCGTCGAACTTCAGACGAAAACCCAACTCGCCAGCGCCCATCGTTCCAATCGCGGCTTCATGCAAGCGGTCAACCTTAGCCATTTGCGATCTGCTGAGTCGCAACCCATATGCACCGCCCAGCGCCGCCAGCCTGCGCATCGCATCAGGTGCGGTTTCACTAAGCCCCTCCAGATGGACCAAAGGCCCTAGCGCACGATCGTCCGCACCAGACAAAATTCGCGTCAAAACTCCGGTTTGACGCATGACCGCAACTGCTTGTGATGGATCAGCAGCAGACAATAACTTGACCATCTCGGCACCCACCCTTTCAGCCGAAAGTTGCCCTAATCCGTCCAAATTTTCGGCAACTGCCGCCAAAGAAACTGCATCAAAACCCTTATTAGGGTCGCCAAACCACGCCTGAAACCGGAAAAAGCGCAGTGACCGCAAATAGTCTTCTTGTATCCGGGCCGTTGCGCTACCGATAAATCGCACCCGCCGGGCAAGCAGGTCGGGAAGACCATTCAGGGGATCAATCACCACCCCGTCAATCCCGGCATAAAGCGCGTTCATGGTAAAATCGCGCCGCGCTGCATCTTGTTTGATGTCCCCCGAATAGGCCACAACTGCACGCCGCCCATCCGTTGCCACATCGCGTCTGAATGTTGTCACCTCGTGCGGAATGCCGCCACAAACCAACGTCACTGTCCCATGATCAATACCGGTGGGAATCGCTTTGATCCCAGCCTTTATTGCCAGATCCATAACCGTTTTCGGGTGCGCATCCGTTGCAATATCAACATCGCTTACCGAGACACCCAGCAGCGCATTGCGCACACAACCACCAACAAAAAACACCTTCGCGCCCTCTGTGGAAAGCGCTGAAAACACCGCCAGCGTTTGCGGGTTGCTTAACCATTTTCCTTGAACTGAAGTCATGTATCCATCCGGGCAGCCAACCCACGCAACATGCGCGCCGTGGCCCCCCAGATATAATAGGGACCATACGGCACCGTAAAGAAGTAACGCCGGGCTCCACGCCAGCGACGCGACTGAATGATGTAATTTTCCGGGTCAGACAAATGCGAAAGAGGCACACAAAACACCTCTTCTACTTCGCCAGCATCAGCAATGATGTCGAATGGTTCTGTCAGAACCGCCACCACCGGCGTCACCGAAAACCCTGTCACGGTCTCATGAATTGGCAATGCGCCAAGAACCCGTGGCAATCCAGTCGGCAACCCGATCTCCTCGTTTGCTTCGCGCAATGCAGCCGCTGTCACATTGGCATCGGTATCTTCCTGCTTGCCGCCCGGAAATGCGATCTGCCCTGGATGGTGTTTTAGGGCCGAGGACCGTTTGGTCAGAAAGACCTGCGGCGTACCCGCGGTTAAATCGACCGCAATCAGCACACCAGCGGGGCGCAGCCTACGTCCCTTTGGCAGCACGGTTTCCGGATTCAGATCAAAATCTGACGACCCTTGCCCCGGAGCTGCCAAAGCCTTTTGCAAATTGGTAAGCGTATCAGTCACCTGTCTGCGTTGCCTCAAACCCAACCGAGGCCGGGTTCAGATCGTAATGTGCGCTACAAAACTGGCAATCAGCGGTGACGCGGCCGTTCTCATTTGTCATCGTCCCGATATCTTTGGCCGAATAGATCGACAGGCTTTGCCGCACACGATCCTCAGAACAGGTACATCCAAATCGAACTGCCTGAGCGTCAAACACCCGTGGCTCTTCTTCATGAAACAGCCGAACCAATAAGTCCGCCGGTGTCACACTTGGCCCGACCAACTCCATATCTTCGACCGTATCCAGCAATACATTCACCCGATTCCAGTTTTCACCATCTTCGCCATCCAGCAAATCACTTGCTTTCAGGATGTCGCCATCGCCATCACTTTTTGCGATCCGGGGCGACGCTTTGGGCATTTGTTGCAACATGATCCCGCCGGCGCGCCAATGCTCAGGCTCATTTGGCCCGGATGCGCGCCCAAAACTCAGCGAAAACCGCGTTGGCAGTTGTTCAGATTGGGCAAAGTACGCCTCGGCACAATCGCTTAACGAATCACCGGTCAAAGAAGTAATACCTTTATACGGCTCGTTTCCTTCACCCTGATCCAACATCACTGCGAAATAGCCGGTACCAACCTGATCCATCGGCCCGCCTGAAACCAAACGATCCTCGTCATAGCTGGCATAGGCCCGGACCCGCGCCGGCTCGCCCTCGACCGAGGGGGCATAATAATCCGTTGCTATCATCCGAACCGGGCCATCCGACTGTACCTGCAACGACAACTTCCAGCGCAACTTGATCGTTTGGCCAATCAGCGCCGTCAGCAACGCCATTTCGGCAACCAGCGCTTCGACAACCACCGGGTAATTGTGTTGCTTTAGAATTCCATCAAGCACACCATCCAAGCGGGCCACACGGCCGCGCATGCCCGAGGCATCAAGTTGAAAGGGCAAGACGCTATCGTCCCACGCGATTTTTGTTCCATAAGTCATGGGGTTTCCTTACACGTCACAGATTGGCATACCGCCCTATATAGGCGCAACATGCCACGTTGAAAGGGCAATCAGATGATTAGACGTTTTGGGGCCAGCCCCGAACCCGGCAGAACATATCGCCGTCGTCCCGGTGCCTATGCGTTACTACCTCGCGACGGGTCGCTTTTGTTGACGGTACAATACGACCCGATGCCAGATGTACAATTGCCCGGAGGAGGCATCGACCCCGGCGAATCCCCCACCACCGCCCTGCACCGCGAAGTGTTCGAGGAAACAGGGTGGCACATCGCACAACCACGCAAAGTTGGCGTCTTTCGACTGTTCACTTATATGCCCGAATACGATCTTTGGGCCGAAAAAATTTGCCATATCTACATGGCCCGTCCGACAATTTGCAAAGGCCCGCCCACCGAGCCTGACCATGAAACATTGTGGATGACGCCTGAAGTCGCAACGCAATTGCTAAAAAGCCCTGGAGATCGCCATTTTGCTGAACAGTTTTGCATGCAGATCGGTAGTCGTTTTTAGTCCCTTTGATAGGTCAGGAAAGCGTTTAACTTCCCCCGTATTCAAATAGAATTGCCGACACGTCATCGTCCATTCCATGTTCGACAGACATCGCCCGGGTCAGCGCCCAAAACAAATCGTCCAGAAATTCCTGCCCAGATTGGTCAGATAGACAGGCACGGATCAGATCAGCCAAACCGTCTTCTTCCAACATCTGGCCATTGTTCATCTGACATTCAGTAAACCCATCCGAGTACAGCAACAGGCGGTCTCCCGGCTCAAGCGTAGCTTCAAACTGGTCATAAGGAACATCCGGCAAAAGCCCGATCGGAATTCCGCCTTTGCCAATGAATTCAACCTTTCCATTCTGGCGTAAAATCAACGGATGTGGGTGCCCCGCCTGTACCAGCTGAAGCCGCCCAGTACGCAAATCAGCCGTGGCATAGGCCATGGTAAAATACTCTTCGATCCCAGTATCGGCAAGCAATCGTGAACTCAGTAGTCGCGCAACTTCTTCGGGTTGCCTCAGGCTGTGAGTCCGATCGTCATGCCTCTTCATTGCGACATTCTGGTCGAAATACGTGCTACTGAGATATCCGCCCAACCGCGCCGTCATCATTGCCGAGGTGATTCCGTGCCCAGACACGTCAATACTATAAAATCCAACCTGATCTTTAGCCGGTGAAAACATGCCAACCAAATCGCCGCCAATATGCCCGCACGGCTTCAACAACAAACTAACTTGTGCCGCCCCGAAATCGCGCGCCCGGTCCGGAACCAACGACTCCTGAATTTTTTTGGCCTGAATCAAATCCTTGTCGATTTTGTCATACGCCGCCTGCAATTGTCCCAACGTGTCCGAGATCACCCGGTTTTTGTCCGACAATTCCTGCTGCATACCGAATATTCGGTCGCCAGCTGTGATTCGCGCCCGCAATTCGCCGGAATTTACCGGTTTGGTCAGAAAATCATCTGCCCCGGCATCCAATCCCTGCGCCACTTCGTTCTTTTCACTTTTTGAGGTGAGCAGGATAAAATACCCATACCCATCCTTCGGAAGCTCTCGGAACGTCCGACAAAATTCCAGCCCGCTCATCCCGGGCATCATCCAGTCGCTAAGCACCAGATCGGGCATCGTGTCGGCGCATATTTCCAACGCGCTTTCGCCGCTGTCTGCCTCGTATATCTCAAATCCCCACTTTCTGAGAATGCTCACTAGAAACCGACGCTGCAGCCGACTGTCGTCCACAATTAGAACCCTGCGAATAGTCCCAGGCATACTTTGGCCGCCGTCCAGAATTTTTGCCGTCGGAAAAACCATGCTCACCTCATAATCAAACAACACATCTCTGCAATCCAATCACTATTATCCTTTCAGATTAACAGGTGATAAAACTTAAAATTGTTTGTGTTTCTTGGTCCAAATTAACGGTCTATTAAGCCGATTCAATTCTATTTGATTTCGTGGGGGTCCGGATTGGTAGGTGAATTATGATCCAATGGGCGCGGGTAAATGAATTACGGGACGACGTTGGCGCGGAAGATTTTGACGACCTCGTCAAAATTTTTCTCGAAGAAGTAGAAGATACCATTCAGGATTTGTCGCCGGATTCGACGGCCAATCAGATGGAACAACATTTGCACTTCCTAAAAGGCTGTGCATTGAACCTTGGGTTTCGAACGTTTTCTGACCTTTGTCAGGACGGCGAACGCAAGTCCGCGAAGGGAGAAACCGGAACTATAGATCTGACAGCGATTATAGATGGCTTTGAGCAATCCAAAACCGTATTCATCGCCCAGCTTCCAAAAATGCTGGCTGCTTAGGGATCGCGCTGAGCCTGTTGTGACATCCGAGCGCGACGTTGGCTTGCCCCGACAGGGAAAACCAGCTAGTTCGCAGCCGATCCATGCAAGAGGAAGCCCAGATGTCCGCACCAAAAAAAGTTGTCCTTGCCTATTCAGGCGGTCTTGATACCTCGATCATTCTGAAATGGCTGCAGACGGAATATGGTTGCGAAGTCGTTACTTTCACCGCTGATCTAGGTCAGGGCGAAGAGATTGAACCAGCTCGTGCCAAGGCCGAAATGATAGGCGCGTCTGACATCTATATCGAAGATGTCCGCGAAGAGTTTGTTCGAGACTTTGTTTTCCCAATGTTCCGCGCTAACGCTTTGTACGAAGGTTTGTACCTGCTTGGCACCTCTATCGCGCGGCCGTTGATTTCCAAACGTCTGGTTGAGATCGCCAAAGAAACCGGCGCAGATGCCGTTGCCCATGGCGCGACAGGCAAAGGCAATGATCAGGTACGGTTCGAACTTAGCGCCTATGCGCTCGACCCCGAGATCAAAGTCATTGCACCCTGGCGTGAGTGGGATTTGTCCAGCAGGACCAAACTGATTGAATTCGCGGAAAAAAACCAAATTCCAATCGCCAAAGACAAACGTGGAGAAGCACCATTTAGTGTAGATGGAAACCTTCTGCACACCTCCTCCGAGGGCAAAGTGCTTGAAGATCCAGCCGTCGAAGCCCCTGATTATGTTTATCAGCGCACGGTCAATCCCGAGGATGCTCCTAACACCCCGGAATTCATCGAAATCGGGTTCGAACAAGGCGACGCAGTCAGCATCAATGGCGAAGCAATGTCCCCTGCAACAATTCTAACCAAGCTAAACGAGCTTGGTGGCAAACACGGTATCGGCCGACTTGATCTGGTCGAAGGTCGTTTTGTTGGCATGAAATCACGCGGCGTTTATGAAACGCCCGGCGGCACTGTCCTGCTCGAGGCGCATCGCGGTATTGAGCAAATCACGCTCGACCGGGGCGAGGCGCACCTTAAGGATGAACTGATGCCGCGTTATGCCGAACTGATTTACAACGGCTTTTGGTACAGCCCTGAACGTGAAATGCTGCAAGCCGCGATTGACCGCAGTCAGCGGCATGTGACTGGCACCGTGCGGCTAAAGCTTTACAAAGGTTTGGCGCGCACAATTGCCAGATGGTCTGAACATTCGCTGTATTCTGAGGAGCATGTAACGTTCGAGGATGACGCCGGTGCCTATGATCAAGTAGACGCTGCCGGGTTTATCAAACTAAACGCTTTGCGTTTACGGTTGATTGCCATCCGCGATCAGAGGTTGAAAAAGTAGCATATTTGGGCGCTCTGGCGGGTCTATTTCCGTCAGAGCGTTTCCAGAAACTGTGACGCCGAGTATATCTGACCCAGTTCAATTGGCGGTTCTAGATAGGTGCGCAGAGTTTGCACGCTCATCGCGCAGTGGCGCTGGCTTCGAAACGCCAAAAACATTAGATCGCCATACACGCGCAATTTTTCTTCTGTAGGACCTCTAGAATTGGCAGGCTTCGCTATTGCCGCCCCCGCCAACCAGCGGAACTAAGTCAAAATCGCTACCTATTGTTGTTGCCTAGGACAACGATAAGTCCGGCATCCCAGTTCACTGGTCTACACCGTTGATGACCTCGCTACCTACGTCACTTATTTTGTATCCCATTCGGGCCCTGCTCGATGCGTCCTTTTGATGCTTTGTTATATTATGAACAGGTAAGCAGGTTAATGATTTTCAATCTACATTTGCAGATTATCGGCAAACTTAATGTGGCTGCAATGCATCGGATCGCAACGCCTCATAGGCGGGTAATGTCGCGATAGACAAAGACTCAAGGCTTTTCGGCAGCTTAGGTAACTCTCCCTCTGGCCCCGCAAATCCTTGGCTTTTATGCACCGCACCGTACCAGTGGCGCGCCCAGACACCGTCCTCGGGTCGTCCGCCTGTTGGCCAGTGCAGCATGTCCGGCGTATAGTTCAAACAGATCTCGACGCACAACTTTTGCAGCATTTTTTCAGGGTTGGCACGAATATCAAAACTGTCAACAACAACGCCGCCGAACCGTTCATACAGCGCCAATTGCTGCTGGAACCCTATATCCTCTAATGTTGGACTTTGCCGTTTGGCCGCATAACTGGCGATCACTCGTGCCGGGTGGCGGATCAGGTGAATGTTGACGCAGTGCGAAATCCAGTCGGTCGGAAACCCATCAACCATGTGATGCGGCATTTGCTTCATAAAAAAATGTTGTTTGCCGTTGGGAATTGGCCCACTGCAGGCAGCAGCGACGCGATCAGGGTCTGTATCATGTGTCGCGATTATTTCCGCGGTCATCGGATGGTTCAAACCAGTCGCGGCCAGATATGGCGCATAAAACGGCTCGTCCCACACGGCACAATCCCCGCGCGCTGCAAAACTGTACATCATCGCCGTCGAAAGATTTCGCGGCCCGGACCACATTGCGATCCGCATTAGGTCGTTTGCTGTTGAATTAGAGTCTTATACAGCTCACGTATACGCATAGTCACCGGTCCCATATCACTCGTCCCTATCTGGCGCCCATCAATCTCGCTTACCGGAGTTTGCGCTCCAAACGTCCCGGTCAAAAAGGCCTCGTCCGCGCCATATGTATCAACCAGCGAATAGTTCCTTTCAAAAACCGGAATCTCGTTGGAGCGGCACAGATCAATCACCTTTTGTCTGGTGATTCCATTCATACAATAATCACCCGTCGACGTCCAAACTTCGCCTTTGCGGACAATGAAAAAGTTACAGGCGTTCGTCGTGTTCACAAATCCATGCACATCCAGCATCAACGCCTCATCCGCCCCGGCCTTTTCCGCAGCGATACAGGCCAGAATGCAATTCAACTTGGAATGTGAATTCAGCTTTGGATCCTGCGTCATTGGGAGCCCTCGCTGATGTGGAACCGTGGCAAGCCTTATGGGACGTGGCAGTTTGGGCTGTGAATGTTCAACGATAATGGCCAGGGTTGGCCCGGATCGACTTAGCCCCGGATGTTGAAACGGTCGCGCCTTGACCCCGCGAGTCACCATCAGCCTGGCATGTGCATCCGTTTGCATTCCGTTGGCTTTTTGAGTGTCTAATAAGGCAGATACCATGCCTTCCCTGTCCAACCTAATGTCCAGATCAATCGCCTTGGCGGCCTCAAATAGCCGATCCATATGTTCGTCCAGAAACGCCCAATGTCCATTATACAGTCGCAAACCTTCCCAAACTCCGTCGCCCAACATGAACCCGCTGTCATACACACTGACAACCGCCTGTGCTTTGGGAACAATCTTTCCGTTCAGGTAAATCAGTATATCCTCATTGCGTGCATCGTCCTGCGCTTGATGAGTCGTCATTTTTTCTGTCATAGTCGTCTCCTGCCTGGCAACGCTAGGCCTCTACTACGCCAAGTCCAAGAGGTAAATTCCACTCACCTGCGCGTGATAAATGATGTCATCCCATTGCGAGTGAGGCTTTGGGCATGCTTGGCTATTTGTAGGAGGACGCACCATGACCTTACTCGAAAATTTCAAACCCCTTGCCCTTGCCCTGTTGATCGCGATCGCCGGAATTACCCGCTGTGGCACTGCATCTGCGGCGGACTTGCAAACACTAACCGTTGCGGGCGGATGTTTCTGGTGTGTCGAGGCCGATTTTGAAAAAGTGGATGGTGTTACCGGAGCAGTATCGGGCTTCACCGGTGGGACTCTCAAAAACCCAAGTTACAAAGATGTGACTGCAGGCGGCACTGGTCATTACGAGGCCGTGGAAATCACCTTTGATCCTAATGTTGTTACGCGTGAGACGTTGCTGAATATGTTCTTTCGCTCGGTAGATCCTACCGATACCGGTGGACAGTTTTGTGATCGGGGGGACAGCTATCGCACGGCGATTTTTGTCTCTAACCCAAACGAAAAGGTGCTTGCCCTACAGGCCAAGTCGGATGCAATGACCGCCCTTGGTCAAAAAATTGTCACGCCTATTCTATCAGCAAGCCCGTTTTATCCTGCGGACGAATTTCACCAGAATTATTACAAAGGCAACAAACTGCTTTTGACGCGCTTTGGCCCAAAACGTCAGGCCGCCGCCTATAAACGCTATCGCGAGGCTTGCGGGCGCGACAAACGAGTCAAACAATTGTGGGGCAGTGCTGCTCCCTTTGTCCATAGCTGACACTTTCGCCTTTCACCGCCCGCCCCGGATTTGTAAGGTCGTGTAAATCTGAACACCGGGGGTAAATCGTGACCGTCACCCCAATGATGGCGCAATATCTGGACATAAAGGCAGCGCATCCTGATGCGCTGCTGTTTTATCGTATGGGCGATTTCTACGAGATGTTCTTTGACGACGCAGTTGTTGCGTCCGAAGCGCTTGATATCGCATTAACCAAACGCGGCAAACATAATGGCGTCGACATCCCGATGTGTGGCGTTCCATTTCGAGCCGCCGAAGGTTATTTCCTGACGCTGATCCGCAAAGGTTTCCGTGTTGCTGTGTGCGAGCAGATGGAAAGCCCCGCTGAGGCGAAGAAACGTGGCTCTAAGTCGGTTGTTAAGCGCGAAGTTGTTCGCCTGGTTACGCCCGGAACCCTGACCGAAGATACGCTGTTAGAGGCGCGCAGAAATAACTTTTTGGCCGCTTATGTACAGGTTCGCGACGATGCTGCCCTTGCCTGGGCGGACATATCGACGGGGGCGTTCCATGTGATGCCAATTGTTGGTGCGCGACTGGCGCCAGAGTTGGGCCGGTTGATTCCCTCCGAATTGATCGCCGCCGAGGCGTCCGATGCACTGAACGAAACCCTGTACGATCTGAAAATTTCATTAACCACGTTAGATCGTTCCTGCTTTGACAGCGCAGCAGCTGAACGAAGAATCCGTTCGTTGTATTCTGTTGATACGCTCGACGCATTTGGTACTTTCAACCGCGCTGAAATCTCGGCGATGGGCGCGCTGATTGACTATCTCGACACCACGCAAAAAGGCAAACTGCCCCTTCTCGCCGCTCCGATCCGTGATTTTGCCGAAAAAAACGTCCAGATAGATTCTGCCACCCGTCGAAACCTTGAACTAACGCGGTCTTTGGATGGGGAGCGAACCGGAACGCTACTTTCAGTTGTTGACCGGACCGTCACACCCGGAGGTGCGCGCCTGCTTGAACAACGTATATCCAACCCTTCACGCGTACTGGAAATCATCCACTCACGCCTTGCCGCGGTCAGTTATTTCGTTGAACAGAGTCGTGTTTCGGCTGATATTCGCGCTGCGCTGCGTAAAACGCCGGACATAGATCGCGCCTTGTCGCGGCTATCTCTTGACCGTGGCGGCCCCCGTGATCTTGCTGCGATCCGCAATGCGTTAGAGCAGGCAAAAGTGATGGCGAAACTCTGTGCCAACACTAACCTCCCGGACCTGGTGGCCACCGCCGCTGCCGATCTGGTTGGCTTTGACGATTTGATCGACCTTCTGGATGCGGCCCTGATTGCTGAACCGCCCATTCTGGCCCGTGATGGTGGGTTTATTGCGACCGGCTATGATTGCGAACTAGACGATGCACGAACGCTGCGCGACGAAGGCCGGTCCGTTATTGCCGGTCTGCAAAAGCAATATTCCGAACACACCGGAATTTCGTCTCTAAAGATCAAACATAACAACGTCCTTGGCTATTTTATCGAAACCACCGCGACACATGCCGAAAAGATGCTGTCCGAACCGCTGTCAGAATCCTATATCCACCGTCAGACCACTGCCAATCAAGTTCGATTTACGACGGTTGAGCTGTCCGAGCTGGAGACCAAAATTCTAAACGCTGGCGGCAAGGCGCTGGATATCGAAAAACGGCTCTATGAAACGCTAAAAGCCGCAATTCTGGCTATCGCCCCGCGCATTACACTGGCGGCGCGAGCGCTTGCAGAAATCGACCTGACAGCCGCACTTGCTGATCTGGCGCAAGGCGAAAACTGGTGCAAACCCGAGGTCGACAATACACGCGCATTCGAAATTATTGGCGGGCGGCACCCCGTAGTAGAGCAGGCGCTGCGTAAACAATCTGGTAACAGCTTCATCGCCAACGACTGTGATCTAAGCGCCGGAACCAGTGCTGCAATCTGGCTGCTTACCGGCCCAAACATGGCCGGTAAATCCACTTTCTTACGACAGAACGCCCTGATTGCCCTTCTTGCGCAAATGGGTAGCTATGTTCCTGCCGAATCCGCCCATATCGGCCTAATCAGCCAATTGTTCAGTCGCGTTGGAGCATCTGATGATCTGGCGCGCGGGCGATCTACATTCATGGTCGAAATGGTTGAAACTGCCGCCATTCTGAACCAGGCTGACGACCGGGCATTGGTCATTTTGGACGAAATTGGCCGCGGTACTGCCACTTATGACGGTCTTTCCATTGCCTGGGCCACACTGGAACATCTTCATGCCAGCAACCGATCGCGTGCGCTATTTGCCACTCATTACCACGAATTAACCGCGCTTGCAGGTAATCTTGACGGAGTTGAAAACGCCACCGTCGCGGTCAAGGAATGGGACGGCGAGGTTATTTTCCTTCACGAAGTTCGCAAAGGTGCTGCAGACCGATCCTACGGGGTTCAGGTTGCGAAACTTGCCGGGCTACCCGTGTCTGTCGTGAATCGTGCCCGCGTGGTTCTGGAAATGTTGGAAAAAGGCGAACGTGAAGGCGGCACCGCGCAAAAAGCGCTTATCGACGATCTACCCTTGTTCGCCATCCAACCTACCCCGCCGCCGCCCAAATCTTCACCAGCACAAGACATGTTCGACAATATTCACCCGGACGAACTCACTCCGCGCGAAGCTCTTGATTTGCTTTACAAACTAAAAGAGGCAGCCAAATCCTGACTGCCTCTTCATATTCTTCTCGTCCAAAATACTTCCGCCGGAGGCTCCTGTCCGCGAAACTTATCCAGCCGGTGTAGAAGATACGCCAACCTGTGCTGGCCGTAATAGACGATTATGCAAGAAAAAGCCTTCGGCTGCGACTTGAATAATCTCACCAGAAACTGTCCCCGGCACAGGTGCCTCAAACATTGCCTGATGCACCTGCGGGTCAAACTTGTCGCCAATCTGCGGCGCAATCACTTCGATCCCGTGTTTCTGAAATACGCTTAGCAATTCGCGCATTGTCAGTTCGATCCCATCAAACAACGCGGCAGATGCCTGCCGTTGTTCAGCAGACGCTGCTTCGATCGCGCGTTTCATATTGTCATAAACTGACAGCATATCACGCGCCATCTTTGAGCCGCCATATTGCTCGGCCTCGCGACGATCTTTCTCGGATCGTTTGCGTGAATTCTCGGCGTCTGCCAAGGCCCGCATAAGCCGGTCTCTGAACTGGTCGCGTTCGGCGCGCACCTCGTCTAGTTCCAGGGCTTCGTCATCAATTTCTAGCATGTCATCCGCCAGCTCTTCGGCCATAGCGGAATCTATGTCATCCAGAAAACTATCATTCTTCGGGTCTGCCATCTTATACCTCTAACCTCGTTCGGAAATCAGCCGTCCCACCAACTGCGCCGTATAGTCAACAATTGGCACGATCCGTCCGTAATTCAAACGAGTGGGCCCAATGACCCCTACCGCGCCAATAATTTTGCGATCAGCGTTCATATAGGGAGAAACCACCAAAGAGGAACCCGAAAGTGAAAAAAGTTTGTTCTCAGAGCCAATAAAAATGCGAACGCCTTCGCCATCTTCGGTCAGTTCCAGAAATTCAGCTATATCGCGCTTGCGTTCAAGGTCATCAAACAGCAGCCTGATACGGTCCAGCCCCTCGTCCGGATCTCCTTCGCCCAGAAGATTCGCCCGGCCACGAACGATCAGACGCGCCGATTCTTCATCGTCGCTGTCCCAGATGGCCATACCGCTTTCGATCATGCCCCGTGCAAGACCATCAATCTCTTGCCGTCGTGCTGCTATTTCGGTTTGAATTACGCCTTGCACTTCGCTTAGTGTCCGACCCTCGATCAGAGCATTCAAGAAATTTGCCGCTTCGCGCATAGAGCTGGGCGTTTGTCCGGGCGGCGGTGTGAACAGGCGATTCTCTACATGGCCGTCCGAGAACACCAAAACCACCAAGGCTCGCGTTTGCCCCAATGAAACAAACTCAATATGTTTGATTTCGGCCTCGTGTTTTGGTGTCAAAACCAATGACGCACTACGCGTCACGCCCGACAAAGCCGATCCTACCCGATCCAACATATCACCCACATCAGACGTGTCGTTGGTTAATGTTGCGTCAATCTTTTCCCGATCCGCAGCATTAAGGTCGCCCACTTCAAGCAAGCCATCGACAAACATCCGCAACCCGACCTGCGTCGGAACCCGCCCGGCACTAATATGTGGACTGCCCAGCAGGCCCAGATACTCCAGATCCTGCATCACATTTCGCACCGTCGCCGCGCTGACATTTTCACTTAGTGTTCTGGTTAACGTCCTGCTGCCCACTGGCTCGCCATTATCAAGATACGATTCCACCACGCGGCGAAACACTTCGCGCGACCGGTCATTCATTTCATCAAGTATTTTTCTGGCGTCAGTCATACACGCCATTAAAGTCTACAGGTCCCAAAGGTCAATCGGGGTTGCATCCCCACCCATGTGAAAGGTATCCCCACCGCAACCATTCAAAGGACATTGTTATGCGACCTTCAGGACGAGAATTAGACCAAATGCGCCCCGTTTCCATCGAAACCGGATTTACCAAACACGCCGAAGGGTCGTGCCTGATTAAAATGGGCGACACCCATGTTCTGTGCACCGCTTCTCTCGAAAGCCGCGTGCCACCATTTATCAAAGGATCGGGTCTTGGCTGGGTTACCGCCGAATATGGCATGTTGCCCCGTGCCACCAATACCCGTGTGCGACGCGAAGCGGCGTCTGGCAAACAGGGTGGCCGCACCGTTGAAATCCAGCGCCTGATTGGCCGGGCCCTGCGTGCTGGCGTAGATCGTGTCGCGTTGGGCGAACGCCAGATCACAATTGATTGTGACGTATTGCAGGCTGATGGCGGCACCCGTTGTGCATCGATCACCGGAGGCTGGATCGCGCTGCGTCTTGCAGTGAACAAGCTGATGAAAGCCGGCGACATAGTCACCGATCCGCTGGTCGATCCAATTGCCGCCGTGTCCTGTGGGATTTACGCTGGTCAGCCAGTGCTTGATCTGGATTATCCCGAAGACAGCGAGGCTGGCGTCGACGGAAACTTTATCCTGACCGGATCTGGCAAATTGGTCGAAGTTCAGATGTCCGCCGAAGGGTCGGTCTTTTCCCGTGGTCAAATGAACGACCTGATGGATCTTGCCGAGAAAGGCGTTGGGGAACTGGCTACCGCCCAAATAGCCGCCACCGCATGACTCGCAAATTCACCGGTGAAAGGCTGCTGATCGCCACACACAATCAGGGCAAGCTTGACGAAATGCGCGCCCTGCTTGCGCCTTTTGGCGTGATTGTCACGGGAGCTGCCGAAATGGGGCTGCCCGAGCCAAACGAGACCGAAACCACTTTTGTTGGCAATGCCCGTATCAAAGCCCATGCCGCTGTGAAAGCTACCGGCTTGCCGGCGTTGTCCGATGATTCCGGTATCGAAATTGACGCACTAGGAGGAGCGCCCGGTGTTTACACCGCGGATTGGGCTGAAACCCCGAATGGGCGCGATTTTGTTATGGCGATGACCCGCACCCATAATGAGCTGCAAAAAATTGATGCACCGCAACCCCGCACAGCCCGTTTTTGCTGTACTTTGGTACTCGCCTGGCCTGACGGTCATGACGAAGTTTTCCCCGGCGTGATGCCTGGTCGTGTTGTTTGGCCAATGCGGGGCGATCTGGGTCATGGCTATGATCCGATCTTTGTGCCGGATGGCTATGATGTTACATTCGGCGAAATGGATCGCTGGGAAAAAAACAAAATAAGCCATCGCGCAGATGCGGTACAAAAGTTAGTCGCAGGTTGTTTTGGCTGAGGATTGGCGCAACGGCGGCTTTGGACTTTATGTCCATTGGCCGTTCTGTCAGGCAAAATGCCCGTATTGCGACTTTAACAGCCACGTATCACAAAATATCAATCAAAAACAATGGCTTACAGCATATCTGAGAGAACTTTCCCGTGTTTCACTTGAAACGCCCGACCGCGTCCTGAACTCGATCTTCTTTGGCGGCGGCACCCCCAGTCTGATGCACCCGGATACTGTCGCGGCTATTATCGAGGCCGCACGTGGCTCTTGGACATTTGCCAATGACATCGAAATTACACTCGAAGCAAATCCCGGTTCAGTCGAAGCTGGGCGATTTGCAGGCTATCATGATGCCGGAGTGAATCGTATCTCGATGGGCATTCAGGCCATGAACGACACAGATCTTCGTCGATTGGGTAGAATCCATACCGTTGATGAGGCAACAGTGGCCTTTGATGTTGCTCGTAAATGCTTTGACCGGGTCAGTTTCGATCTGATTTACGCGCGACAGGATCAAACTCTGTTGGATTGGCAGGATGAGCTCAAACAGGCCCTGAATATGGCGATTGACCATCTTTCCTTGTATCAACTCACCATTGAATCAGGCACAGCATTTGGCAATCGTTACGCAATCGGCAAGCTTCGAGGATTACCCGGTGATGATTTATCTGCCAATATGTACGAGGTCACGCAAGATGTATGCGACCGTTTTGGATTGCCAATGTATGAGGTATCGAACCACGCAAAACCCGGATCGGAATCGCGCCACAACCTGATTTATTGGCAATATGGGGATTATGTTGGGATCGGTCCCGGAGCGCATGGCCGTCTATCGGTCGACCACCAACGTTTCGCCACTGAATGTGTAATGGCGCCGGGTGCCTGGCTTGCAGAAGTTCGCAATGGTTCGGCAGAGACCAAACGCACTCCTTTGACAACACAAGAGCAAGCCGAAGAATATCTGATGATGGGCCTTCGTTTGCGTCATGGGCTGGATATTGCTCGATATGAGGCACTTGCAGGCAAACCGCTAGACCCTTTGGCCCGTCAAAACCTGTCAGATCTTGGTATGCTTAAAGACACAGGGAAAAACATCGCCGCTACAAAAAAAGGTTTTATGGTCCTGAATGCCGTCATTTCAGAATTTCTAACAGGTTAGCCCCGGCTAAGAAGCCCGCAAAGCGAATCCAGTTCATCCAGCGTCTTGTACGTAATTGTCAGCTTTCCGGTTTCCGTACCTGCGGAATGTGCTATCGACACTTTCATTCCAAGCCCCGCCGACAAATCGCCTTCGATTGCCTTGGTATCAGCGTCCTTTTCAACCTTGGCTTTGGCGGGCTTGGGCGTCTTCTCATTCTCATGCAACTTACGTTTTACCAGCGCTTCGGTCGCGCGAACCGACAATCCATCGCGCACAACAATCTTAGCCAAAGCCAAGGGATTGTCATAGGGAATCAGCGCACGTGCATGGCCAGCAGACAATTTCCCCCGGCGCACCATATATTGAACCTCGTCCGGTAAAGACAACAATCGCAACAAGTTAGCGATGTGACTGCGGCTTTTACCCAGAGCCTCGGCCAGTTTCTCCTGAGTATGGCCAAATCCTTCCATTAACTGACGAAAGCCTGCCGCCTCTTCTACGGCATTCAGGTCAGCCCGCTGAATATTCTCAATAATCGCAACTTCCAACACTTCGGTATCATCGTAATCTCGAACCAAAACAGGAATCTCATGCAATTGCGCCAACTGAGCGGCGCGCCACCGTCGTTCCCCCGCAACAATTTCATATTGCGCGGCACCAGTCTTGCGCACTATGAGCGGCTGAAGTATTCCATTTCGGCGAATAGACGCTGTCAAATCATTCAAATCCTCCTGATCAAAATCGCGTCGAGGCTGGTTTGGGTTTGCAACCACTCGTTCGATCGGAACGTTCATATCTGCGCCCTGTGCTGAAACTGCAGGATCAGCAGACACATCTGACATCAACGCGGACAATCCTCGGCCCAATCCTCGGGGTTTTGCTTCTTTGCTGGTCATCGTCGCCTCCTGAGTGGATTTTAGCCTGTAGTCGTCTGGTTTTTATGAATAAGTTCTTGCGCCAAGGCCCGGTATGCTTCGGCTCCCTGCGATTTTGGTTCGTACGTCAGAACTGGCATCGCGTAAGATGGAGCCTCGCTCACTCGGACGTTTCTGGGGATCACTGTCTTGAACACCAATTCCCCAAGATTATTCCTGGCATCCGCTTCCACCTGCTGAGACAGGTTATTACGTTTGTCAAACATCGTCAGCACCACGCCTTCGATCCTCAATTTGGGGTTCGCAATCTGACGTACCTCGCGAATCGACATCATCAGTTGCGACAACCCCTCTAGCGCAAAAAACTCGCTTTGCAGCGGTATCAGAACCGAATGCGACGCGATCATTGCATTCACCGTCAACAAGTTCAACGACGGCGGGCAGTCGATCAAAATATAGTCCCATCTAAACGCATCCATTGCTGTTTGCCGCAATGCATCGTGCAACAAGAAACTGCGTTTTTCGTTTGAAATCAGATCTATATCAACAGAGCTCAGATCGACGGTTGCTGGAACAATTCCCAACCCTTCAATCGCAGTATCCTGTATAACATCTTCAAGCGCTGCATCGTCCACAAGCAAATCATAGGACGTCATTTCACGCTGCGTCGCCTCAACACCCAATCCTGTCGACGCATTACCTTGAGGATCGAAATCCACCAGAAGAACCCGCAGCCCACACTCAACCAAAGCTGCCGCAAGGTTTATTGACGTCGTTGTTTTACCCACGCCGCCTTTTTGGTTCGCAATAGCTATAATTCGCGGGCCCTTTGGGCGTGATAAGTCAGACACGCGATATTCCTTTGATTTTTAGTATGACAGCACCGGGTTCTGTCAGGCTTGGGACGGTCTCAATACCCATATCCCACTCTTGCCGTGCTGCGTCGACCTCTTTTTTCCATGAAACCCCTTTGGAAAACAAAGCAACGCCATCTGGCTTCAAATGACGTTCGGAAAACTGCAGTAACGTCGATAGACTAGCCACTGCACGGGCTGATATGACATCTGCATGTTGTGGTTCTGCCTGTTCGATCCGATCTGTAAGAACGTTAAATACAGCTCCGGTTTCTCGGGCGACGGTACGAAGAAAAACGGATTTGCGTTTATCGCTTTCAATAAGCGTTATTTTTGCACTCGGGCATTCATCCATTGCCAATATAGCCACGATCGCGCCCGGCAACCCGCCACCGCTACCAATATCAAGCCAGGTATGAATTGGGCCGGAAAGGCGAAAAATCTGCACAGAATCAGCAATATGGCGCGCCCATAGATCATTCAAGCTGCTTTGAGAAACAAGATTGATTGACTGATTCCACTTTTCAAGAAGAGCGGCGAATACCTCTAACCGCTCAAATGTTTCACGTGAAACATTTTGCCCACAAAGAACATCCGAGCCAACACCCATCATGCAGAATACTGCCGTTTATCGCGCCGCAAGATCGCCAGCAACAAAGCGAGCGCAGCGGGGGTCATTCCATCGATCCGCGCCGCCTGACCAAGGTTCTCGGGGCACGCGCTAATCAATTTCGTCTTAAGTTCATTCGACAATCCTTCTACAAGTGCAAAATCAAACTCCGCAGGTATTTTGTGTTTCTCGTCCCGCCGCAAAGCTTCTATGTCCTTGTTTTGACGGTCAATATAGTTCGCATACATCGCGTCTCGTTCTACTTGCCTGCGCGTTTCCGTATCTGTTGATGTCAATGATGGGTCGAGCGTTACGACATCTTCAAAGTCCACCTTGGGAAATGCGAGAACATCAATGCCGTTACGCCGCTTGCCATCCTGATTTATGCGAATTCCAGCCTGTTCAATTTGCTTGGGGGTGTATGAAGCCTGCAATAAGCGATGCCGAACAATGTCCAGTCGTTCAATTTTCTTTAAGAAAACTGATCTACGGCTTTCTTCGACACAGCCAAGGTCAATCCCAATTGGTGTGAGCCGCTGATCGGCATTATCTGCACGCAAAGACAACCTAAATTCTGCGCGCGACGTAAACATTCTATAGGGTTCAGTCACACCACGAGTTATCAGATCGTCTATCATAACACCAATATAGCTGTTGGAGCGGCTGAAAGTCATCGGCTCACGGCCCTGCACGGCCAGTGCAGCGTTCAAACCAGCCGCCAATCCTTGCGCGGCTGCCTCTTCATATCCGGTGGTTCCGTTAATCTGGCCCGCAAGGTACAGTCCGGGTACATCCCTTAACCTGAGATGAGCATTCAACGCACGAGGATCAACATAATCATATTCAATTGCATAGCCGGGTTGAATGATTGTCGCATTTTCTAATCCGACAATCGTGTGAACATACTTCTCTTGTACATCCACAGGCAATGAAGTCGAAATCCCATTCGGATAGACAGTGTGATCGTTCGCCCCCTCGGGTTCTAGAAATATCTGATGAGAGGTTTTATCGGCAAACCGAACAATCTTGTCTTCGATAGACGGGCAATATCTGGGGCCAATTCCGTCAATGTGACCGCCATACATAGCCGATAACTTCAGATTTTTTTCAATGATTTCATGAGTTTTCTCGTTTGTATGTGTAATACCGCACGAGATTTGCGAGGCTTGCACAGCTTTAGACAAGAATGAAAACAGGGTCGGATCGTCGTCCCCTGCCTGCATCTGCAATCCGTCCCAGTTGATGGTTCGACCATCCAGCCGCGGCGGCGTACCAGTTTTCAAACGTCCCAGTGGCAAGCCAAATGAATCGATTTTGTTAGCCAATTCGATAGAGGGCTTGTCGCCCATACGCCCACCAGGTCGAGACTCGGCACCTATGTGAATAACGCCGCGCAAGAACGTGCCGGTGGTTAGAACCACGGCGCCGGCCCGTAACTGCGACCCGTCGGCAAGCACCACGCCGTTTACGGTGTCCCCAGCCATCAGAAAATCAACTGCTTCGCCTTCAACAATGGTCAGGTTTTTGCGGTTTTCGGTCTCCCAAAGCATCGCTGCCCTGTATATTTGACGATCCGCCTGCGCACGCGGGCCTTGAACTGCTGGGCCCTTACGTCGATTGAGCAGTCGAAATTGTATACCCGCTTTGTCCGCGACCCGAGCCATAACTCCATCAAGTGCGTCAATTTCACGGACCAGATGGCCTTTACCAAGCCCTCCAATCGCCGGATTACACGACATTACTCCGATACCGTCACGATTTAGTGTAACCAACGCCGTACAAGCACCAAGACGTGCAGACACGTGGGCTGCCTCCGCACCTGCATGACCTCCACCGATCACAACTACATCAAAATCTAAATGTTTCACGTGAAACATTCCCTATTTTCCAAGACAGAAACTCGCGAAAATCTCGTCTAGCAGAGTTTCAACATCTATACGCCCAACTAAGGATTCCAAAGCACGAATCCCAATGTTGAGCTCTTCTGCAGCTATATCATACGCATCGGGGCCCTGTGACAATACCTCTGTCGCAGCCGTTAGCGCACTCTGAGCAGTCATCATGGCGGCGCGATGTCTTTCCCTCGTGGCCAAACCGACGCTTGCTGTTCGATTTCTAAGCACATCAGTAATTTGCGCGATCAGTTCATCAACGCCTACTCCGGTCAATCCAGATACAGCGCCCGTATTAACCGGCCTTGTGTCTGCTTTGGATAGAACAACCAAATCACCAGGACTGTACAATGGTGGAGGTAAATCATTGTTTTCAACCAAAAACACGCGCATGTCTGCCGCCTGCCCACGCTGTCGGGCCAAAGCAACACCCAGGCCTTCAACCTCGTCTACAGTATCCCGAATTCCGGCTGTATCAAGCAGCGTAACTGGCAATCCAGCAAGGTCCATACGAACCTCGATTACGTCCCGTGTTGTTCCGGCATGCTCGGACGTAATCGCAGCTTGCCGCCCCGCCAGTGCATTTAAAAGAGTGGATTTGCCGACATTTGGTGCGCCGATGATAGCGACCTCAAACCCGACGCGAATACGCTCGGCGATCTGAACACCAGCAGTTTCGCGCTGCAGATCGGCCTGAACACCAGAAAGCAATGTGTTCACTTCTGGGGTTACATCCACTGGGACGTCTTCGTCGGCAAAATCAATCGTTGCTTCGATCAATGACGCGGCCCGGATCAGATCAGTCCGCCAGCGTTCAACCAATTGGCCAAGATCACCGGCCAGCACATTTTGGGCCTGACGCCTCTGTGCTTCGGTCTCGGCATCAATTAGATCAGCAAGGCCTTCGACTTGGGTTAAATCCAGTTTTCCGTTCTCAAGTGCGCGTCGAGTGAATTCTCCTGGTTCTGCCAAACGCAATCCGTCCATTTGAGACAGCGTTTGAAGGATGGACGATACTACAGCAATACTACCATGTGCCTGAAATTCAACAACATGTTCTCCAGTAAAGCTGTGTGGCGCAGCAAAAGACAGCACCAAAACCTCATCAAGCCGACAACCGTCCAAATCTCGCAGCATTGCCAATGTCATGCCGCGATCAGGCAGGCTTTTGCCAGCCAATTTCTCAGCGGTAATCCCGGCCAAAGGCCCAGAAATACGGATGACGGCAACGCCCGCTTTACCAAGCGCGCTAGCTAGCGCGAATATCGTGTCCATTTTGAATTCCCATCAGCCATCAGGCGTTCATGGAATCAAAGAAATCATCGTTGGATTTGGTTTGTTTCAGCTTCGAACGAAGGAATTCGATGGCGTCTGTGGTTCCCATCGGATTCAGAATGCGCCGCAGAACAAAGGTTTTCTGCAAATTCACCTTATCCACCAACAGCTCTTCTTTCCGTGT
>PIVL01000794.1 GCA_003354145.1 Paracoccaceae bacterium | reverse complement strand
TTCGATAGATTGCAACGTTGCCAAAGGATGTTCGGGGGATACAAATGCGACGGGTGCCACCTTTTTGATTTGCTGGCGATTGAAACTGTCATCAAAACCAATGTCATATGAGATAGCCAGGTCTACACGACCTTGCGTAATATCTGCGGCCAATTCAGAAAACCTGCCTTCACGGCCTTGGAATGTCATGTCCGGAAACTGAGCCCTCAGGCCTGCCAGGGGTCGTGTGTGGGTACTCCCGGTTTTGCAAGGCCTTTCTGAACGAATGGAACAAGATTGAATGCGGTCGTGTGTCAGGCCTCATGTTTGCGGCTTTTCACACGCCGCGGGCCGGTATGGTTAGTTCGCTGATCAGGTCCAATTGGCGGAACGGTTTGAAGCTTTTTACCTTAAACCCTGGAAGAACGACCGCGACTTTGCCGGGCTGTTGCTGAGCCTTGGTCGCATTTTACCCCTGCAGGAGTCCTCCGACTTTAACGAGGTCAAGGTGAGGGGCCGCATTCATGCACTGACAGCGGGTGCAACCGCGCGAATATTTCGGCTGATTGAAACTGCAGCAGAGGGCGCTATTCGGTCTGGTTGGGAAAGGATCGATATCGACAGCTTTGGGGATGATCTTATTCTGCCTCTGGTTTCAATGTCGCAGGCGTCACGTCGCCGACCTATGCAAGCGGCACCGCAGATGGCCGGACGGTGAGGTCGATTAAGCGGCTACCGGTTGCACCGCGGCCGTTCCAAGATGAGCTTCTGTCATCTTGGCTTGCACGGGTTGCCTGTCGTTACGGCTTAGAGATGCGTGATCTGATAGGGTGTTGGGGTGACGAGAAGCGGGTTGAGCAAAGCGATATTGTGGCACCGTCCGGCTATCAAACCAAAGTGTGGGCACAGGCATGTGGCGTGGATCCGGCACGGGTGCAGCGCCTTACCTATAAACCACTGGTGAGGGCGGCTTGGATGTTGGCTGAGCTGTGCGCGTGCCCTAAACA
>PIVL01000793.1 GCA_003354145.1 Paracoccaceae bacterium | reverse complement strand
CCCCACCGCGAACGACGCCTGGCGGCCAGCCTGTCTATTCGGATTTAGCAATTGAGCTTTGCCTGACGCTGGGCATGGTCTTCAGGCAACCGCTGCGGCAGACCCAAGGTTTGATGCGCTCCATTGCTGAGTTGTTGGGGGTTGAGGTCTCAGTGCCTGACTTTTCCACTTTATCGCGCAGAAGCAACGGGCTGAGCTTGTCTGCCAAAGCTGCCTCCAAGAATACCAAACCGGTCCAGCTGGTCGTGGACAGCACCGGGTTAAAGATCTTCGGTGAAGGCGAGTGGCTGGAGCAAAAGCATAAAAACAAGCGCAAACGACGCTCTTGGCGCAAGCTGCACCTTGGCCTCGATCTTGTCAGCGGTCAGATCGTCTGCTCCGATTTGACTACGGAAGACATTGGCGATCCGACCGCCCTGCAGGGCCTGCTGGATCAGATCGACGGCCCAGTTGACCTGTTTCTGGCGGACGGCGCTTACGATGGAGAGCCAACATGCGCTGTTCTTACCGAACGCTTCGGGTCGGCAATCAACGTCACGATCCCACCACCCAAGAACGCGGTCCTGAGCTCCGACGCTGCCCGGAATCCGAGCATTCGTGATCGCCATATTGGCGACATACGAGCGCGTGGTCGGATGGCATGGCAGAAAGCATCTGGCTATAATCAGCGGAGCCGGGGTGAAACCCTGATGGGTCGTTGGAAGACCGTCATCGGGCCCAAGCTAAAGGCGCGCTCGTTCAAAAACCAGAAAACAGAAGCCTGGATTGGCGTCCTAATTCTTAACCGGATGACCGAACTTGGTCGGCCCAATTTCGAACGCACCGCCTGAAATCCGTCTCCGGTAGGGCGCGTTCCGAGTTCCAGATCATCCATGATGGGGTGGATGCCTCCTCCCGACGGCATCATAGTGCCAATGTCCGCGGTCAAGGCCGCAAGATAACGGAGGAAGCATCCATGAAGGAAGTTACAATAATTGGTATTGACTT
>PIVL01000064.1 GCA_003354145.1 Paracoccaceae bacterium | reverse complement strand
GATGCCAGTACCGGTCCAACGCAAGGCGTCCAACCAAAGCCAAAGGCCAGTCCCATCAAGTAGGCTCCGGCGATTGTGCTTGCCTCGGCTTTGCTTTCCATACGGGCCTCGCGGTACAATAGCGGCACCTTGATCACGCCCAGAAAATGTAAGCCAAACACCACCAAAATCGCAGCTGCCACATAGGATAGCGGCTCAAGATACTGCCCAAACATCTGCCCCAGCATCGTCGCGCCCATGCCCAGCAACATGAAAACCGATGTCACGCCCAGCGCAAAAAACACCGATGAAATCAGCAATCGTCGCTGCGCACCCGGCGCGATATCGCCATCGCCCTGCAGCTCAGCCATCGACAGTCCGCCCATATAGCACAGATAAAACGGCACCATTGGCAGGATGCAAGGGGTGAAAAAGCTCAACAAACCGGCAAATGCCGCGCCCATGAGTGAAATTTCCAGCATGTACTCTCCCTAGCAAACCCGCTGCGACTCGGCTGCTTGATTTATTCACATATTCAAATTATGTAGTGTAACAACGAAACGTCAACGACGAAAACGTCACGGGTAACGCATGTCAAGGTTAAAAGAATTCGCGCTCGCATTGATGCTGATTGTGTTTGCTTCACCTTTGTGGGCTGCTGAGCTGGTGATGGTCCAGGAAGATGGCTGTTTCTGGTGTCTGCGCTGGGACAGCGAAATATCGGCGATTTATCCCAAGACAGATGAGGGCAAATTTGCGCCGCTGCATCGCGTCGATATTGATGGCATTCCGGCAGATATCAGCGTGTTGCGCCCGGTCGTATTCACGCCAACCTTTCTGGTTGTCGAGAACGGTCATGAACTGGCCCGGATTGAGGGATATCCCGGTGAAGACTGGTTTTGGCCATTACTGGCCAAGATATTGAATGAAAACACAGAATTTGAGGGGGAAAGTTGATGAAACATCTTATTGGTACAGCGGCCTTATTATATGCGTTTGCAAGCCCGACATTGGCACAGGATGACAGTGCATTCGTCGAGTTTCAGGTGCTAAAACCCGAAGTTGCACAACAGATGGCTGAGGCCGCGCTGATCGCGTGCCGTGATGCTGGCTATCAGGTGGGCGTCACAGTTGTTGACCGGTTCGGCATCCCACAGGTTTTCATCCGTGACCGCTTTGCCGGGTCACATGTCTATGAAACCTCGCGCCGCAAGGCCTGGACCGCAGTTAGCTTTCGCACCAACACATCCGAACTGGCGGTCGACACCCAGCCCGGCAAAGTTTCGTCGGGCATCCGTCATCTAAGCGAGGCGTTACCATTGGGTGGCGGTCTGGTGGTTTACGAAGGCAGCGGTAGCATCGTCGCTGGAATAGGCGTTTCTGGTGCTCCGGGGCCTGACCTTGACGACACCTGTGCAGAGGCCGGGATCGCCGCAATCGAAGATCAAATAGCATTTTAGAACCAGGTAGCTGGACCAAGGGATACGAATATATGGCACTTCCGCAGTTTTCCATGGATATGGATGAGAACGAGCTGGACAAAATGGTCGACAACGCCACCAGCGCGTCGAACTTTCTTAAAGCAATCAGCCACGAAGGCCGGTTGATGATACTTTGCCATCTGGTGACCGGTGAAAAATCGGTGACCGAGCTTGAGGAATTGCTTGCAGCGCGTCAAGCAGCAGTGTCCCAACAGTTATCGCGCCTGCGCCTTGAAGGTCTGGTGATCCCGCGCCGCGACGGCAAGGCGATCTATTACCGTTTGGCCGATGATCGGCCCCGGCGCATCCTCGAAGTGGTTTATGAACTGTTTTGCGTCGACAAGTGACGCAGAGGAGGACGCGCTAGATGCAAAGTTGGCTGAGTGATGCCCAGATGGTTGCCCTTATCGGGGCATTTGGCGGGATCATGTTGGGCCTTGCCGCGCGTCTTGGCCGGTTTTGTACATTGGGAGCCATCGAGGACTTGCTGTATGGCGGTAGCACCGTGCGCATGCGCATGTGGGGGCTGGCCATTGGCACCGCTGTCATTGGCAGTTTCGCGCTAATAGGTTCTGGGTTGCTCGTCGCTTCGGACACTTACTATCTTTCGCTGCGCTGGATGCCGACTGCATCCATTATTGGCGGACTGATGTTTGGCTATGGCATGGCACTGGCCGGGAATTGCGGTTTTGGCGCGATTGCTCGTCTGGGTGGCGGCGATCTGCGGTCCTTTGTTATTGTGCTAGTGCTGGGCGTTTCTACCTTCGCCGTCATGATTGGCCCGTTCGCCGCATTGCGCGATATGCTGTTTCACCAAACGCCGGTCACGACCGAAACGCCACCGGGTCTGGCGCATTACGCCGCCAGCCTAAGTGGCCTCCCGGTTGCTGGCATCGGCATAGCCACCGGACTGGCAATCTGCATCGCCGCCCTTTGGTCCGCCGATCTGCGCAGTGATCGCAATGCCATGTTCTGGTCCGTGGTTGTTGGTCTGGCGATTGTCACAGGCTGGGCAGGAACCCAATGGGTACGCGATACTGGATTTGATGATTTGCCCGTGGTCTCGCACAGCTTTTCCGCCCCCGTTGGCGAAACTCTGATGTTTGCCATGACCGCCAGCGTGCGCCCTATTTCATTCGCTGTTGGCTCTATCTCCGGTGTCTGGATCGGCGCCTTTATCGGGTCCTTGATCAAGGGCCATTTCCGCTGGGAGGCCTGCGACGATCCGCGTGAATTGCGCCGCCAGATCATAGGAGCCGCGATCATGGGAGCAGGTGCTGTCATCGCGCTTGGCTGTACGGTCGGTCAGGGCCTGTCTGCATTCAGTGTATTGTCGTTCAGCGCGCCGGTTACGTTCGTGTCGATTTTTGTCGGCGCTGCAGTTGGCCTGCGCCAACTCATCGAAGGCTTCAACGTCGCGCAATAATGCATTTGGTGTCGCAATGCTTTGGGTCAATCAGCCGCCTTTACGCAATCGACAAAGCTCTGCGCCATGTTGCGCAGCAAGGCAGAATAAAACCCGGTCCCAAGCGGCAGATCACGCCCCATCGGGTCCAGTATTGACAGGCTCGGGCCATCATTTTTGCTGATCCCCTTCAATACTCCTGGATCAACGCCGGGCTCGCTGAATGCACAGCCCACATCCAGTGCCGTCAGTCGGTCCCGCAATGCAGACACCCGCGCTGGACTTGCCCCTTCCCCGTCACTTAGTGTCACAAACCCAGCGTTGCTCAATCCGAACCGGGTCTCAAAATACTGATACGCGTCATGATAGGTGACAAACGGCTTGGCCTGAACCAGTGACAATGTTTCCTCTAGCTCAGCCATCAATGCCTGCAACTCGGTCTGACTCTTCGCCGCATTCGCCAGATAGGTCTCAGCATTTTGCGGGTCAATTTCCGCCAAACTCTCAGCAATCAGCTCCAGCCATATCTGCGCATTCTGTGGATCCAGCCACGCATGAGGGTCAATACCTTCATGATCGTGATCGTGGTCTTCTTCTTCCTCTCCATCGCGAAACGGTAAGGTCTGTGTGGCCTCTTGTGACAATAACGCCAACTTATTCGCCTCCTTCGCCAAACTCACCACGGGCTTTTCCAGCCAGGGCGTCAACTCAGGCCCAATCCAGACCACTAGCGAAGCACGTTGCATTGCCCGTGCCTGAGAAGCCCGCAACGCATAACCATGCGGTGACGCGCCGGGAAGCAAAACCAGTTCGGGCTCTCCTACACCTTCCATAACCTGCGTTACCAACCCGTGCACCGGAGCGATATCGGCAACCACTCGTGGTGCCTCGGCATTGGCCGGTGCAGCCAGAAATGCCAGAATTATTAGACGAAATGAGGTCAGCATATTAAGTCCGATGATTGATAGGGATTCGGTTGAGAAATGCGATGTTATAACATATCATTCTAAGACCCAACAGCTGACAGGACATGCCATGCCGACTATCGGATTTGACCAGCACGACCACGGGCACTGCATTGAACACGCAATGCTGGCAGCAAAAGATCGCTGTGCAAAGGCCAAGCTGCAGTTCACTCCGGTGCGCAAACGCGTGCTTGAGATTTTGCTGGAAAAACACATGGCGCTTGGCGCTTATGACATACTGGATGTCTTGGCCGCTGATGGTTTGGGCTCACAACCGCCCACAGTTTACCGGGCACTGGATTTTCTGGTCCGCAATGGGCTGGCACATCGGATTGAACGTCTGAACGCCTATACAGCCTGTTCGCATCTGGATCACGCCCACGCCCCTGCCTTTCTGTTTTGTCGTGTTTGCCGTACTGTTGCCGAAGCTGACACCGGACTGGCGCAAGGGCAGCTAGGCACTGTTGCCGAACAAACCGGCTTCACAATCGAGCGCATGGTGATCGAAGCCGAAGGCCTGTGCCCCTCTTGTGCCGGAGCCAGCACATGAAGCCAGTCATTGCAACACATGGAATTGGTGTCAAACTGGGTGGGCGTCTGGTTCTTCACGATGTCAGCGTGTCGATCATTCCGAGAGAGATTGTCACCATCGTCGGCCCCAACGGGTCGGGGAAATCCACCTTTCTACGCGCCCTGATCGGCGCTGTTCCTCTTAGTTCTGGCCATATCGACAAAGCCCCCGGTTTGCGTATCGGATATGTGCCCCAAAAACTGGCCATTGACGCCACGATGCCAATAACAGTACGCCGTTTTTTGGGCCTACCGCACAAAATCGGCCTAAAAACCGTGGATGCCGCCCTGATGCGCGCCGATGTCGGCGGGCTTGGGGATCACCAGATGAGCGACCTGTCCGGTGGACAGTTCCAGAGGGTTCTTTTGGCCCGCGCGCTTTTGGAAAATCCGCAGGTGCTGCTGCTGGACGAGGCCACGCAAGGCTTGGATCAACCCGGTTCTGCCGCCTTTTATCGCCAAATCGAAGAGGTGCGTCGCAATCTGGGCTGTGCGGTGGTGATGGTCAGCCATGATCTGCATGTGGTGATGGCCGCGTCTGATCGGGTGTTGTGCCTGAACGGACATATTTGCTGTGAAGGTACGCCCGAAATTGTCGCCAGCGCGCCGGAATACCGTGCCCTGTTTGGCACCGGCACCAAGGGAGCTTTGGCGCTTTATCGTCATGAACACAGCCATTCACACGACCATAATCATGACCACCTACACGATCACAAGGATCACGCCTGATGCTTGACGACTTTCTTGTTCGCGCCGCGTTGGCCGGACTGGGCGTGGCCATCGCTGCGGCCCCTTTGGGCTGTTTCGTGGTCTGGCGACGGATGGCCTATTTCGGCGAGGCCACTGCCCATGCCGCCATTCTGGGCGTTGCTCTTGCACTAGCCTTCAGCTTGCCAATCCTGCCCAGCGTTCTGGTCGCGGCCCTGATCATGGCAACTGCCGTGTCCGCGTTAACCGGACGTGGCTATGCGATGGATACGGTGCTGGGCGTTCTGGCCCATAGTGCGTTGGCCGCAGGTTTGGTGGCCGTGGCGTTGCTGGGCAACGTGCGCCTTGATCTCATGGCATTCCTGTTTGGCGACATTCTGGCGGTGAACACCACTGATCTGCTAGTGATCTGGGGCGGGGCCGCGGCTGTTCTGCTGCTTATGTTTTCACGCTGGCCCGCTTTGTTAATGGCAACCCTGAGCCCCGATCTGGCCCGCGCCAGCGGTATCAACCCTCGCCGCGAAGAATTGGTTCTGACGCTGGCGTTGGCCATTGTCGTTGCAGTCGCCATCAAAGTTGTCGGCGTATTGCTAATTGCGGCCTTGCTGGTGATCCCGGCCGCCGCTGCCCGACCATTGGCGCGCACCCCCGAAACAATGGCACTTGGGGCAATCCTGATCGGCGCAACCTCTTCCCTTGGCGGATTATGGGCCGCCTTGATGCTGGACACGCCAACAGGGCCAACGATCGTTTGCATTGCAGCACTAATCTTTTTGCTCAGCATTGCTGTTGGAGGAATTAGAAACCGCTAAGCAGCCGGACCATATTCGTTGTCATTCGGCTGGCTTGGCTGGATAAGCCAAAACAATACTATCAGCGGCGAGACAATCATTAGAGTAAGCGCACCGATTGCGACAATGCCGCCTAGCCCGCCAAAAAAGGCACCAAAATCGCCAGTCATCAACTGGGCCAGACCACCCCAGACGGCCAAATACGCCCAAAGGCATAACATAACGAGCAGCGGAAAAAACAAATACAACCCGCTTCGCCCGGTGTCGTGCATCCGACGCCACCCAACTGCCAGCGATGGCAAAAGCACCGCCAAATTGAAAATGGAGGTCAGAGGCCCATTGCTTCTGACTTCAATACTTGTCGCCGTGGTTTCAGTAGAACCGCCGAAAAAGGTGTAGTCAAATACACCAAAGATGATTCCACCAAGGAACATGAAAAGCACAAAATACCAGTATTCTGGCCGCTTCGCGCGCCCGGAAAATGTAACATATTTGCGTAAGCACACGCTGACTGCTTCTGAAAAACCCATGACGTCACCCCCAAAATTGACCAGATCACGTTAACGTTAACTCAAGAAATGCAACCAAAGATAGCAAAAGTTACATTTCAAGCCGCGACTTGCCGCAACCCCAAAATCTCGCGGGCTTGTGTGGCACTCGCCACCGGACGGCCATGCGCCGCACATAGATCAGCAACACGGGTCACAAGCGCTGCGTTAGACAGAGCCAGGGTCTCGCGATCCCATCGCACGTTATCTTCCAAACCGGTACGGGCGTGTCCTCCGGCTGCTATCGACCATTCGTTAACCAGTATTTGATTGGCTCCAACCCCTGCCGCGCACCACGGAGCGCCTGGCAACAGGCGGTCAACTGTTTTGACGTAGAAATCAAACACATCTTTGTCTGCAGGCATGGCATTTTTGACGCCCATAACAAACTGAATATAGGGAACGTCGCTAATTCGACCTTCTTCATGCATTTTTGCCGCTACCAGAATGTGGCTTAAATCAAAGGCTTCTATCTCGGGTTTAATGTCGAATTCGCGCATTTGCGCAGCCAGCCAATCCACCAGATCAGGTGGGTTTTCATAAACGCGTGTGGGAAAATTGTTCGACCCCACTGTCAGGCTTGCCATATCCGGGCAAAGTGGCAACATCCCGCCACGTTCAGAGCCAGCGCCTGACCGACCACCTGTGGAAAATTGCACAATCATTCCCGGGCAATGTGTCTCGACGCCTTCCTTGAGACGGGCAAATTTCTCAGGATCCGAGCTTGTGGTCTGGTCATCATTGCGCACATGAGCATGGCAGATCGCAGCCCCGGCCTCATATGCTTCGTGGGTGCTTTCTACCTGCTCTGTGATGCTGATCGGCACAGCTGGATTGTCAGCTTTGGTTGGGACTGATCCGGTGATGGCCACACAGATAATACATGGGTCGGACATGGGAATTCCAGTTTAGGCAAAGATTTTGCCTATCGTGATCCAAAACCATCAGATCGTCTATCCAAAATCACTGGATCAGTCCGTACCTGCCTTGCGTAATCTCTGAAACATCTCACTGTTGCGACAATAGTCCGGCGTATGCTCTGCGCCCTCCTTGTGTTCCCCCAGCCAGCTTTGGCAGGCTTCGGGGTTCGAACAGGCCGTGCAACTTAGGACCGCGTCCGAGATTTCGTCAATTCCAAGCCCCCCGCGCATGGTCAATTCCTCCAGATCAATCCCCAGAGTTTCCGCCATCTGATCGACCAATGCCGCATGACGTTTCATAACCGACCGATTTTGCATTTGCACACCTCGCGCTTTTTGGGTTGTGAAGCCAATTCTAAAGCGACTTAGCAAAATCAGCATTGATGCAGATCAAAACGGCTTTACTCGATACTTTTCGTCCCCAATACCTTTACCGGAGGCATCGTCAGCTCAAAAGGCGGTATCAACAAGATCACTTAACCCGTTTGCGGGCCTCATTGACGTCATTCAAGATAAAACCGCACTGCATCGCGTAACCGGCGAAACCGGTCGCCACCCAGTTTTTTGCCTCCATACCAGCGCGTTACAATGATGACGTGATCCACCATTTCCGCCCGCTCCATCATACGCAGTATCACCATCCCTGCCCCGGCCTCACCATCATCCGCCTTAAGAGCCCCGGTCTGCAGCACCGCCGCCCAACTGTTATGGGTTGCTTTCCTATAAGCACGGTCTGTTTTGAGCACAGCCAGCACGTTGTCCACATCAGCACGGCTTTGGACCTGCGCCCCGCTGACCGCATAACGCGAGCCGCGATCATTTAGCACCACACCAAGTTGGCGCAAAGCAGGACCATCAGATGTCATATTTACCTCACAGAAGGCTCAGCTGCCGGGTACGCCCAATTGGGCACTGGTGCGCCGAACTGTATCAAGGCGGGCCGCATTGGGTGGATGCGTGCCCAGAAATCTGTCACCGGGGTCCGAAATACGCGCAAAGAACTTCGCTCCGACCAGCGGATTATAGCCGGCGTAATAGGTGATGACCGTGCCCAGTTGATCGGCTTCAAGCTCAAACTCCTTGGAATAGCTGCGACCACCAACCATCGCGCCCAAATCTTGTGCAGTCTCAATGTCTGACGATGATCCACCGGTCAACGCCGTCAATCCGGCAAATATGACCGCACCAGCCAGGGCGTTGGTCTGCTGCCGACCAAGGTGATCTGCAATATGGTGACCCGCCTCGTGACCAAGTACAAAGGCCAGTTCGTTGGCGTTATGGGTCTCGTTGATCAGCGCTGCAGTAAAGGTAATGACTGGTCGCCCGTTTTTGTCGAGCGACTGATAAGCATTTGACGGCGCATCAGGATTCGTATCGACGACAATGCGAAAATCACAGTTCGTTCCACTGGTTTGTTCCCGGCAAACACGTTCTGCCACAGGTTCAACCGCACGCACCACCTGCGCAAAGCTTTGCGACGCCTGCGCCGGAGCCATTGGCAGCGGGGTCATCACCGCCGGGCGTTTTGCCACAGAGGTCTGCGAAGTTGACACGGACACATCGCACGCAGCAAACCCCAAACACATCACCAAAATCATCCAGCGCATTCGGCGTCCCCTATTTGGCCTGTCCGAACGGCAATCTAACACAGTCAGACCGGCCCGCCAGCCCTGTTGCATCACATCGACTTGCAATGCAGCGGACAGATCGGCAATCTAAGCCCATGTTTACTATAGAACACGAGTTTGACTCGACCGTCATCACATTGGTGGACGAAGGTGCGACCCCTCTTCAGGAGGACGTTGTCATCAACAGTTTTGCCGAATGCATTACAATAGAACAACTGGACGCTCGCACCGACCGGATGCAGCGGATCACGTTATCGCCCGAGCAGATACGCGACCTGAGCGCGGCCTTGGATTTGCCGGAAGGTATTTATCAGTTCCGCGACACACCGCCAGAATAGACAAACGTCTTGTTGCGCGAAGTTTGTCCGCGCAGCAGCGTCAAATGCGACGGTGCGACCCCCATAGCGGTGGCCAGCAAGGCCTGAACCGCAGCATTGACTTTGCCGTTCTCAGGCACCACTGTGACACTGGCGCGCAAGGCACTTCCGTCGCGGGTCAGGCTCGCGCGTGCGGCCTTGGGCGTGACCCGGATTTCAATCCGTTGACCGGGCTGCGCAAGATCAGACAGATCCGGCAAATTACGAGATTTGGACTTGGCCATACCAACAGATTGCGCGATTGCAGAGCAAACACCATAGACTTTTCTGCATCCGGCAGGGATATTTCCACAAAATTGGAAAGGCTAAACAAATGACAACAGGTTTCTTCTGGGATGAGCATTGTTTTTGGCACGCTGGAGGCAATTACGCCGCAACTCTGCAGATTGGCGGCTTGGTTCAACCGCTCGCCGCAGGTGGATTGCCTGAAAGCCCTGAGACCAAACGACGTCTAAAAAACCTGATGGATGTCACCGGACTGACGGGCGATTTAGCCGCCCAATCAGCCGCCCCCGCCAGTTGGGAAGACCTGAGCCGAGTCCATCCCGAAAGCTACCTGAGCGAATTCAAAAAGCTGTCAGACGCAGGGGGCGGAGAACTGGGCCTGCGCACTCCATTTGCCACTGGCGGGTTCGAGATCGCCTCTCTGTCTACCGGACTGGCCATTGGTGCGGTCGAGGCCGTTCTGAGTGGGCAACTGGACAACGCCTATGCCTTGTCGCGCCCCCCCGGTCACCATTGCCTGCCTGATTTCCCCAATGGGTTCTGCCTGTTAGCCAACATCGCTGTCGCCATTGAGACCGCCAAAGCGCACCATGGTCTGGGCCGGGTCGCAGTCATTGACTGGGACGTGCATCACGGCAACGGCACCGAAGCGATATTTTATGATCGCGACGATGTGCTGACCATGTCTTTGCATCAAGAGGGCAACTACCCGCTTGATACCGGTGAAATTACAGACCGGGGGCATGGCAAAGGGCTGGGTTATAACATCAATGTGCCCCTGCCCGCTGGCTCCGGCCATACCGCTTATCTGGCTAGTATTGACGAGATTGTTGTGCCTGCCCTTGAAGGTTTCAAACCGGATATGATCATCGTCGCCTGTGGCTTTGATGCCTCTGCAGTTGATCCGCTGGCCCGGATGCTGGCAACGGCAGACACGTTCCGACAGATGACGTTGCGGGTGAAGGCAGCCGCCGAGTCCCTGTGTGACGGCAGGCTGGTAATGGTGCACGAAGGTGGTTACTCAGAAGTCTATGTTCCGTTTTGCGGCCATGCCACAATCGAAGCCCTGAGCGGCAGTTCCATCGTCGCCGCCGATCCGTTGGCACATGCGCTAGATGTTCGCCAACCCACTGCCCGGTTCGATGCCTTTCTACGCGAAGTCGTGCGCGATTTTGCCGATCAGCTACAATGAGCACGACAAACAAAACCAAAATGATGGCAGGCGATTGGTACAGTTGTATTGACCCGGAACTTGATGCTCTGCGTGAGCAGGCAAGCATGGCCGTACACCAGCACAACACGCTGCCCCCAAACGAACGCGGACTGGTGGCACCACGGCTTAAGGCTCTTTTGGGAGACTGCCCCGACAGCGCCATGATCGAAGCACCATTTCATTGCCCCTATGGTTATAACATTTTCCTTGGGCCGGAGGTCTTTATGAACGCAGGCTGCACCATTCTGGACTCTGCGCCTGTCACTATCGGAGCGGCAACAATGCTGGGCCCTCAGGTCCAGATATATTGTGCGGACCATCACAGAGACGCCACCCTGCGCACTCAGGGACTGGAACGCGCGCGCCCTGTGACCATAGGCGAAAAGGTCTGGATCGGAGGCGGCGCGATCATTCTGCCTGGCATCAACATCGGCAACGACGCGATTGTTGGCGCTGGTAGCGTCGTCACCCGAGATGTTCCCGCGGGCGCGACGGTGGTTGGAAATCCTGCTCGTATTGTGGTGGGGTCTTCTGACTGAAAAATTCGTCTTTTGGGTGCCGAAGATTGCCCAAAGCGGACTTGTCAATCTGGTAGAAAGGGCGGGGATCTGACTTTCGCTACGCCAACGACCATTGCCTACTGTGCGGGACAAGGACGAAACCGCTCTCGCGGTATTGGCGCGTGTGGCTGGTGATGCGCTCACTTGATTGGTGTGGATTTTGCGAACTGAGTGACCTGTTGGACGATTGGGACCTTCTCAATCTGATGACAGGAGGTTTTCATGACCGATCAATATGTTCCACGACTACGGCAGCGCTTTCTCGAAGATATGCGGATCAAGGGTCTGCAAGCCAAGACACAGACGATGTATCTGCGGGAGTTCACGCGGTTCCTGGGGCACGCGCCTGATACGGCAACGCCGGAGGAACTGCGCGCATTCCAGCTGGATATGAAGGACCGCGGTGTGGGTGCGCCGACCTTCAACAACCGACTGACGGTGCTGAGCTTTTTCTTTGCAACGACGTGTCTGTGACCCGAGATGAAGCGGCACATGCGCTATCAGCGGGCGGCGAAGAAGATCCCCGTGGTGCTGAGCGCCGAGGAGGTGGCGCGCCTTCTGGAAGCGGCACCCGGGCCCGGACTGCGATATCGGGCCGCCTTCAGCGTGGCCTATGGCGGCGGGCTTCGGGCCAGTGAAGTGACCCACCTTAAGGTCGGTGACCTCGACAGTGACCGCATGCTCATCCGGATCGAGCAAGGAAAAGGCCGCAAAGATAGGCATGTGATGTTATCGCCGAACCTGTTGGGCTTGCTGCGCGATTATTACCGTGAGGCCCGGCCTCAGGGTTGGCTCTTTCCCGGGCGCAATCGGGTCGATCCGATCTCGACGCGGCAGTTCAACCGCGCATTTGGAGTGGCCTGTGATTTTGCGGAGATCAAAAAGACGGTCTCGCCACATACTCTACGGCACTGCTTTGCTACGCATCTGTTGGAGGGCGGGACCGACATCCGGGCCATTTATTACCCGGCAGTCGATTGCCTGGCAATCGATGAGAGGGCAGGTTTTGCTCGGCCATGCCAGGCTGGAGACGACGACAGTTTACCCAAAGGTGGCAACCAAAACGATCCAGGACGTGACCAGTCCGCTTGATCTGCTGGTCCAGCGCGAGGCTGGCTCCGGGTAAGCTGGGCCCATGATGCCCCGCCCCAGCTTGGAGGTCGCGGACATTTTCCGCGCCCATGGGCCTGCCTATCGCTGGGCAAATGACGGCCATCTGAACCTTCCACAATTGAAGGTGATGTCCGCGATCGAGAATTGTCGCACCGCCGCCCTTGGTGGGCATGTGTCGGCCTGCACCAAATGCGGCCACCAGTACGTCGCCTATAACTCATGCCGCTGTGCAAAACCGAATGGGTCGTCTTTGCCAAACCGCCCTTCGGCGGCCCCGAGGCAGTCCTGGCGTACCTGAGCCGTTACACGTACCGGGTCGCAATCTCGAACCACCGCCTGATCTTCCTGATCCACGTCCTGCCGCGCCGGTTCCACCGAATCCGTCACACGGGGTTCCTGGCCAACGGCATCCGCCGCGACAGGATCAGGAAGATCAGGCGCTTGCCGGGTGCAGAACCGAATCCTGACCAGACGCCGGATGAGGCTAACAGTGACGAGCCCGACGATCCAAACGCGCATCTGACATGCCCTAAATGCGGCCCCTAAATGCGGCCCCTAAATGCGGCGGCGCGATGATCGTCATCGAAACCTTCACGCGCGGCCAAACCCCGAAATCCCGCGCCCCGCCATGGGAGGACGCCGCATGATCCAGCGATCACACCCGGCCTCGCCAAGCGCAGATGCCGGACCAATCAATGCGGTCAGCTACCTGAAGCCGAGGCCAACACAGGCCAATGCGGGCCAATGCAGGCCAATGCGGGCGGAAAGCGGGCGGAAAGCGTAGCCAATCGGCGACATCGGACCGCGAAAACCAACTGGCCTGCGCTTCTCAAAGCCGTAGTGTCTGCCGTCCTGTGCATCGACTGCCGCAGCCACAAACTTTAGACTTGGCTGCCATCTAGCTCCTTGGCTCAAATGGCAGCTTTTATGTATTTTCTGATGTCTGCGCTTCAAGGCTGGGAAAGCTGTAACAGTATTTGGCTCAGTTTTTGGGCTGCGCTAGTAAGCGTTCTTTCATCAAACGCGGCATAACCAAGGACCAAACCTTGTGGGGGATCAGGCAAGACGCAGTGAGATGATAACGCTTTGAGCTGCAATCCTTCATTCTGAGCGAAGTTTGCTATCATCTTATCTGTTACTTGGCGACGTAGTCTTGGCAGAAGTGGTGTGCAAACATGCATTCCAGCCGGGTCTGGAGAAATATCAAGAAGATGACCGTTATCGGCCAGCTCCGAGATGAGATGGGCTTGGCGTTTTGCATAGGTTCGCCGCATGCGCCTAAGATGTATGGCGAACTCTCCGCTATTCATGAATGTGGCCAGCGCAGGTTGCGGGATAAGGGACGCCCGCGATCCAAAGCGTGATATATAGTCCCTGGCCAATGACAACTGCGTCTCCGGCAAAACGAGATAGCCGATACGCAAAGCCGGGCTCAGCAATTTCGAAAAGCTACCGAGATAGATAGATCGCTTAAGGCCATCCAGCCCCGCCAACGAGGGAAGTGGATGACCTTGATACCGAAATTCACTGTCATAGTCGTCTTCAACAATCAGCGCGTTTTGTTGTTTTGCCCACGCCAGTAACGCTATCCGGCGTGACATGGGCATGGAGATCCCCGTCGGATAATGCCGGGACGGCGTGACGATTGCCAAGGATGCTTGTCTTGCGATCTTTGCAGCGTCGAAGCCCTGTGCGTCGATACGAATTGGATGTACATGTGCCCCTACCGCGCTGAGAACCGTCCGTAAAACATGCCAACCAGGGTCTTCGACAACTGCGGTCTGTGCTGGCTCAAGGAGGCCCCGGAAAATAATATCGAACGCCTCAGAAGCTCCAGATGTAATCAGAATCTGTTCAGGGCTACAGTCCAGTTTGCGCCATGCGGACAAGTGCGCACTGATTGATTGGCGCAAGGGATACCAGCCGAAAGGGTCCGGGCGCCCGATCAAATGAGTGTCTGGCTTTGCCCACGCGCGCTCGATATGTCTGGACCAGATGCGATGGGGAAACAGAGTTTGATCGGGAACTCCAGAATGAAATGGTAGCCAGGCTTGTGGCGGCTCAGGGTGCGCCACTGTTTTAGTCCGATGAGGGGCGAGATGTGGCAGTTGATCAACCACAAATGTACCGCCTCCGATCTTGGTTCGTAGATAGCCTTCGCTGATCAACTGATCATAAGCGCTTACCACAGTGGTCCGTGAAACAGAAAGTTCTTGGGCGAGAAGGCGGCTGGCAGGAAGGCGCGTTCCAGAAAAATCTTGACCGCCAAGTAGCAGATCGCGCAGCGCACCGCTGAGTTGGGCTTGAAGGCTTTTGGACAAAGCACGATCCAACATGAGGCCAAAAAGGGCAATATCAAAATTGGACTGAGATTTTTCACGCATATTGGACATTTCTTAGTATCCAATGAATCCTTAGGTATCGTCAAGAGAACCAACCTAAAGGACGCGCCTAGTGACCGATCCCCTTGCCATCACCGAAAAGTCCCGCCTGCGTCGCTTACACCAACGGGGGCACTTTGATCGTACAACGATCAATGGCATCCTTGACGCACAACCGATGTGTAGCGTTGGCTATGTTATTGAGGGGCACCCTTATGTGACGCCAACCTTTCAGTGGCGTGAAGGAAAACGCGTGTATTGGCATGGCTCATCTGCAAGCCGCGCATTGCGCAAGTCGAAAGACACTGATGTTTGTTTGACGGTTTCCATTCTTGATGGCTTCGTCTTGGCACGCTCAGGCATGCACCACTCCGTAAACGCACGTTCCGTGATGCTGTTTGGAAAGGCTGCAAAGGTCGAAGATCCGGCCGAAAAACTGGCGAAGCTTCGAACCTTTGTAAACGGGCTCTTTCCAGAGCGTTATGACACCCTTCGTCCTGACTACAAACAAGACCTGAAAGCCACGATGGTGCTAGGCATGGATATTGCAGAAGGTAGTGCAAAAATTCGGACGGGCGATCCAAGTGATGATGAGGAGGATTACGCTTTACCAATATGGGCAGGTGTCATCCCCGTGAAAACCCAAATAGGAACCCCTATCCCAGACGCTCGTATCCTTAAAGGTGTCGAGATGCCTGACCATATTCGAAACTTTCAGCTCGAATGAGACCATGATTGGCCTACCACATTGCTTCGTAGTCTTCATCGACCCTGACAACTAGGCAGATGTTTAAACTAGACCTCTACAGTGTATGTGAAAAAGGCGCCTAATTATGACGAAACTCTCTGTGAACCTCAATGTAGCAGCTCTATTGCGAAACCGTCGTGGACATAAATGGCCGGACATCGTGGGTTTGGGCCGGATTGCGCTTCAAGTTGGGGCACAGGGCCTGACCGTTCACCCACGCCCCGACGAACGACATACCAAGCCATCTGATGTCCAAGATCTTCGCGTTATGCTTGATAACGAATTTCCAGACCGCGAACTCAATGTCGAAGGGTTTCCAACCTCTGAATTTTTGGCATTGGCGCATGACGTGCGCGCAGATCAGGTAACACTTGTACCTGACGATCCCACTCAAGCCACCAGCGATCATGGTTGGGACTTCGCAATGCAGCACCCATTCCTTTCGAATGTGATAATAGACCTAAAATTGAAAGGACATCGCGTGGCTCTTTTCTCTGATCCTATTGCAGATGAAATGAAGGCGGCGGCTGGCACTGGGACCGATCGGATCGAGCTATACACTGGTCCCTACGGTAGCGCATATGACGATGCCGCGACGCAAGCGCTTGAGATGAAACGACTGGCAGATGCAGCGGATGCGGCGGCGGATCTTGGACTTGGTGTAAACGCCGGACATGATCTTACTGTTGATGGGACTGCTCAACTGGTCACGTGCATCCCATTCATTGACGAGGTATCGATCGGACATGCACTGTTTTGTGATGCACTCACATACGGGATGGCCGAGACAGTCCGTCGGTATATCGATTCGTGTAGTGCAGGCGGGCCATATCCTCAAGAAGCGGTTCTCTGTCTGTGATTAAGTCAAGGGTGTTGGGTTCAGTGTCTTCCGGGTCCGTGGTTCTCTCCGAGGTCAGGGCTAAGCCTGCCTCCTGATGGCGTACGGGACTGATCTGCCAAAATGTCGTTCACGAGGTTGGGAGTTGCCCACCTCAGCCGCTTGGCTGGCTCGATCTGCCTCCGTCCCGGAGGACGTCGAACCTATCCCTTTTCTCTCGGGCAGGTGTTCAAGATTTCAATTGCTCAACCGGCACTCTCCACTCCAGGCTCGAATACGGTTTCGTTTCGCCAGAGACAATGCAAGATGACGGCGCAAGATGACGGCGCAAGATGACGGCGATTTTTCGAGAGACAGCCACGGCTGCTTTCTTGTGCCCCTTGCGCTCGGCTAACCTTGTTGCCCATTCTTTCAAACGTGATGGCTTTCTCGTGCAGCTGATCAATGTTGATGCCGCTGAGTATAATAATCGGCGCATATCACAATCACCGCACTTGGATATTTTACCCGACCAATCCACTTCGCCGGATTGATGGCGTTTCGGCGTGAGCCCGAGGAAAGCGCCAACATCGATTGATTTTCTGAACCGTTTCTCATCGTCCAGTGTCGCGATGAATGCCAACGCCACGATGGGGCCAACACCTGGGACGGTCATCAGTCGGCACGCCAGGTCACTTTCGCGTGCCATGATCCTTACTTCATCGTCCAGCGCGTCTCTGGCAATGCATAGTGTCTTGTGCAGAGGGATGAATATTTCTGCCATCAGTCCAATCGCTGGATCTGTATCCACTGCAGCAGCAAGCTGATCTCTGAAGTCCTTTCGTAACTTTCCTGTCGGAACTGACTTCATGCAGATGCCAAACACCTTTAGCACGCCACGCACATGACCTTCGAGATCCTTACGCATGCGGATCAGCCGCTCGCGGGCACCAATGAGGACGCGCACGCGCTCAGAAGCTTCGATGGGAATATGGAGTTGAGA